>CAWUIU010000277.1:0-5047 GCA_963922285.1 uncultured Oligoflexia bacterium
ATCTATGTGAGCAAAAAAACTCTCTTATTCATTTTCCACATCATCAGATGAGATTTACCAATGACTTTGAAGTTCTTCGCTCAGAAATTGCGGACAAATTCCCGCATGAGATTGATGGTTTCAATCGCTTTGTAACCTATATTAAAGAATTCAATGAAGTCGCTCTAGACAATGAAACATATATGGCAAAAGATGTTGCCAGAAAGTACATAAAAGATTCAGAGCTCATCGAGATGCTCTTCTGTCCCCTATTGATCTATGGATCGGCATGGGAGAATGATATGGACTTCTCACAATTTGTCATCATGTTTAAGAGTATTTATCTAGAGGGCTTTGGCAGGCCTGAAGGCGGAGTGAGAACGATTCTTGATCTACTCTTAAAAAAATATGAAGAAGTTGGTGGAGAATTACTTTTTAAACATGAAGTAAAAGAGATTCTAACTCAAGATAAAAAAGTTACTGGAATTCTTCTTAAAAATGGTGAGGTTCTTGAAACTGAAAAAGTTATCTCAAGTATGGGCCATCCAGAGACAGCTGCTGTCACGAATAATTATCCGGGAGCCAATGATATTGCCATCGGACCGTTGTCATTTTGTGAAACCATTGCCTGTCTAGATAAAAAACCAAAAGATCTTGATTTAAACGATACTATTGTCTTCTATAATAATAGTGATATCTATCACTATAAAAAACCAGAGACATTCTTTGATCCACGTTCAGCAGTTATATGTTTTCCAAATAATTTTGAAGTAGATGACCTAGACGAAGGTGTGGCAAGAGTTACATTCATGGCGAATTTCAACTTATGGAATGCTCTTAGAACAGAAGATAAAAAAGCATATCGTTTAAAGAAACAAGAATTACTAGAGTCCTCGCTTGAGACAATTCGTAATGTTTATCCACACTTTAAGTGCAGTGTCGAATTTGAAGACGTTTTTACACCATCAACGATTCTAAGATACACAAATCACTTTAGTGGAACAGTCTACGGATCCACTGACAAACTACGTGATGGAAGAACTCCAATTAATGGTCTCTATCTATGTGGCACTGATCAAGGTTTCCTCGGAATTATTGGATCAATGCTGTCAGGAATCTCCATGGCAAATCTCCATGGTCTAATGGAATAAAAGAGGCATCGATGATTAAGTTTAATAATGTTGTTATTGAAGATTATGGTTACTATACACCAGAAGAATATATCTCAAGCAGCGAATTAGAGCAGATGCTCTCACCTCTTTATAAGAGATTAAGACTTCCAGAAGGAAGACTTGAATTAATGACTGGAATTAAAACTAGAGGTATCTGGCCAAATGGAACACTTCCTAGTGATCTTTCCAGCAAGGCTGCAAACAACCTCTTCTCTAAAGGGAATGTAGACAAGTTTGATATTGATCTTCTTATTCACAGCGCGGTCTGCAGAAATTTTTTAGAGCCTTCAACAGCTTCAATCGTTCATCGAAACTTAGAGCTAAATAGAAATTGTACTATCTTTGATCTCTCAAATGCATGTCTAGGAATGGTAAACTCTTGGGTAGTAGCAGCTAATATGATTGAAATGGGACAAATTAAAAGAGCTCTCATTGTAAGTGGAGAGAATGGTGGACCATTACTAAATGCCACAGTTAACGAGCTCAATTCAAATACAGACATCACAAGAAAAACAATCAAAAAGTACTTTGCCAATCTCACCATTGGTTCAGGAGCCGTGGCCTATGTTCTTACACATAAAGACTTGGCACCAAATGGTCATCGAATTATTGGCGGTAGCGTACAGACTGACTCAAGTGCAAATCATCTCTGTCAAGGAGATGGGAATCCGAACTCACTTGTTATGGAAACTGACTCAGAAGAATTACTTAAGTACGGAAAGCGCCTTGCTAAGAATACTTGGCTAAATGCTAAAGAGATACTTAAATGGCAAAACGAAGATGTTAATTTAGTTATTGGTCATCAAGTAGGAAAAGCACATAAAGAAATCGTTCTGGGAGAGCTTGGTCTAGAGAACCACTCTACTTTTGATACATTTGATACGTTAGGTAATACTGGTTCAAGTGCACTTCCTATCACACTGGCAAAAAGAAATGATTCTTCTGCAATAGCGAAGGGATCAAAAATAGCATTAATCGGTATAGGCTCTGGTCTATCCTCTATTGCATTGGGATTAGAATGGTAATGAAAATGAACAATACCGAATCTTGGAGAAAACATTATCCATATATTGAGAACACTCTACAAATTGGTGGTCTTAAGTATAACTACGTGGACGAAGGTAAAAAAGACTCTCCTGTTGTCATCATGCTACATGGAAATCCAACCTGGTCATTCTACTATCGTAATGTTGTCGAACATTTAAAGACAGACTATCGCTGTATTGTTCCAGATCATATTGGTTGTGGTCTCTCAGACAAGCCACAGGATTATACTTACACTCTTGAAGATCATATTTCTAACGTTCTTAAATTAATCGAATACCTAGAAATAAAAGAATTCTCTCTCATTGTCCACGACTGGGGTGGAGCAATTGGAATGGGTGTCGCAACAAGACTAAAAGAAAGAGTAAAGAATATCACACTCTTAAATACAGCAGCCTATCGTTCTCAGGATATTCCTTTCAGTATCTCGATATGTAAACTACCTTTTATAGGTGAAAAGATTGTAAGACACTTTAATGGATTCGCTTGGCCTGCAACTTTTATGGCCGTCGAAACACCACTTAGTAGTACAGTTAAGGCAGGTTACCTAGCACCTTACAATAATTATACAAATAGAATTGCTACGGCAAGATTTGTAAAAGATATTCCTCTTACAGAAAATCACGTAAGTTATCAGACATTAAAAGAGATCGAAGAATCTCTGAAAGATGTTGGTTGCCCAAAACAATTTCTTTGGGGGAAAAAAGATTTTTGTTTTAATGATAAATTCTTAAAACGATGGAAGGAATTTTATCCGAATTCAAAGTATGTAGAATACGAAGATGCTGGGCACTATGTAATAGAAGATAAGAGAGCTGAGTGCCTTAGTGAGATAAGGAGCTTCTTAGATGAACATAGCCAGCCGAATTGTTAATAGAGCGACAATAACTCCTGATAAGGATGCTATCCGCTTTCCAAAGAAAACCGGTGATATCTACTCATACGAAAACTTAACTTTCAAAGAACTTGATGATTTAAGTAATCATTATTGTGCACATTTAAGTGAGTATGGAATAAAAGAAGGAGATAAAGTTCTACTCTTTGTTAAGCCATGCCTAGACTTCCCTACTCTTACTTTCTCACTCTTTAAGATGGGTGCTATTCCTGTTCTTATTGATCCAGGAATGGGAAAGAAGAATCTGTTAAATGCCATAAAACAAGTACAACCAGATGCTATAATAGCTGAACCAATTGTTCACCTATTAAGAATGATCTATCGAAATAGTTTTTCGTCAATAAAATCATTTTTTACAATGGGAGCAGGTCTACTTCCAGGCCTTCATTCAATTCCAAAAATAAAAAAAATGCCTAAGAAATCGTTTCAACTCGTTAAAAAAGAGAACGACGACATGGCAGCAATCCTCTTCACATCAGGAGGAACAGGTGTTCCTAAGGGTGTTGTCTATACGCATGGAATTTTTAATTATCAAACGGATACGTTACAAGAATTATTTTCTCTAACAGAAAATCATGTGGATCTTCCGGGTTTTCCACTCTTTTCTTTCTTTACTATGGCCATGGGAATGACAAGTTGTATTCCAGATATGAATCCAAGTAAACCTGCCCAGTGTGATCCAGAGGCCCTAATAAAAAATATAAATGATAACGGTGCAACTTTTGTAGCTGGATCCCCAGCGATATGGGAAAGAGTTGGAAAATACTGCATAACGAATAATATAAAATTACCAACCATCAAACATGTCGTCATGTTTGGAGCACCTGTTAGTAATGAAATACATGAAATGTACTCAGAAATTCTTCCTCATGGTACAACTTATACTCCATATGGTGCTACAGAATGTCTTCCTGTTTCAAATATGGATGGAAGAACTATCCTTAAAGAGACAAAAGAGTTAACAGAAAAAGGTGCTGGTACATGTATTGGGCGGCCATCTCCATATCTAGAAGTAAAAATCATTGCCCATGATGACAACGCTATCGAAAATATTGAGAATGCTAAGATTTTAAATATAAATGAGATTGGCGAAATTATTACGAAAGGACCTGTCGCGACACCTGAATACTACAGAATGGAAACAAAGACCAAAGAAGCAAAAATTAAAGATGGTAATGGTTTTTGGCACAGAATGGGTGATATGGGAAGAATTGATGAAGATGGTAAACTATGGTTCTATGGACGAAAAACACACCGTATCGTTGTTAATAATACTGAAAAATATTCTGTTCCATGTGAGGCAATCTTTAACAATCACCCATCTTTAAAAAAGACTGCTCTCATTAATTACAAAGAAAAGCCAGCTATTGTGATTGAACGAAATGAATTGATAAAAAATGAGAATTTACTTCGCTCTGATCTTGTAAAAATAGCAAAAGAAGCAAGTCACACTCAGGATATAGAAGACTTTTTCTTTTGTGATAAATTCCCAGTTGATGTGAGACACAATATTAAAATTGACCGTTTAAAACTGTCACAAATGGCCAATGAAGGAAAACTCTCATGAAAATTCTTGTAACTGGCGCCACGGGCTTTCTTGGATATCATATTTGTGAGTTGCTCTTGAATGAAGGTCATGAGGTATACAACTTCTCTCGATCAATCTCTAATGAACTCAATGAGCTTGGTGTCAAAACGATTCAAGGGGATCTACAAAACAGTAGTGATATTAAAAAGGCACTAAATGGTATAGAAGCTATTTTTAACACTGCTTCGAAAGTAGGAATGTGGGGAAAATGGGAAGATTTTTACAATATTAACTACCTTGGCACAAAGAACCTCGTTGATGAAGCAAAAGAGCAAGGAATCAAGGTACTTGTCCACACATCTACTCCAAGTGTTGTTTTCGGTATGGACTCAATTGAGAATGGAGACGAAACTCTTCCATATCCAAATG
>CAWUIU010000278.1:0-5031 GCA_963922285.1 uncultured Oligoflexia bacterium
ATTATTTCACAAACCTCATTCAAAATATCGGCATAGGACAATACGTTTATATCGAATTTATGTACTTCTAAAGGACAGTAATTAAGAACCTCTTCTGTTTGTAAAGAGAGCTCCGAGATAAATTCGTCTATTGGATCATCTGCTTGATTGGCCTTGTACCATGTTGATCTTTCTAAGGTGTTATTTACTTTTTCTATCCAATCTATTCCTCTTTTCTCCATCGTTAATTTAAAGTGAGCAGAAGGGTTCTGACTATAAAGATAAATTAATATCGGCTTTGTTTCTTTGAGATTATTAAAGATCTCATAAATAAGCTCTTTCCCCGTTTCAGCTTTATTGATTATCAAAGGAAAGTTCAGCTGCTGTTGAATAGTTAAACTTTCTTGAATCACAGTAATTTCAAACGGATCATAAGTACTCAAAAAAGTAGACCATGAGTTTCTTACAAATGAGCTGAAATCATTTAAATCTGTATCTAAAGTTGTTCCAGATTTATATATAAAAGGATTATCACTATCTGTTTCAAGATAAAGCTTAAGTTTGGTGTATCCTTTAGCCTTTAAAGTTGTAAGTATATTTTTAGCGATTGTACTTTTACCTGTTCCCGGTAAGCCTTCAATTAAAATCATAGATATATGTTATATGTAAGAAACCATAAAGTTGAGTAAAATTAACCTTTGAAATAAGTCCCAATCTATAAAAGGAGATATTTTCACTCTTGCGCATAGAGCAATATCTTAGATAATAGACCTATAACTCATCCGAGTTATTCTTAGCTTTCGGTATCGTTATTTTTTGATTCAATACGCGCCCCTCTAGGACTTTGTCTCAGTTTTAGAACATACAAAAAAGTATAGAAAAAGTATAATTTTAAATATCCACTATACTCCAGCATGATCTTTTCCTAGTTCAAAAGTATATTTAGCATTTTTTCTGGCTGATTTAAAAAATTCTTTGTCTGTATATATGTCTCAGTATTTTTGTATGAAATTGAGTTTAGTCCGGTTTCTGAAATTTGATATATCTTAGAATATGGATACGATAAAATTATTGGTGAATGTGTTGCGATGATAAATTGTGAACCTTCTAAGCACAGATCATTTATCCTTGATATTAGAGCCATTTGTTTCATTGGAGATAATGCTGCTTCTGGTTCATCAAATAGATATAACCCCTTACCTGTTAGTCTATTATTAATTAACGAAAAGAATGATTCGCCATGACTTTGTTCATGAAGTGATTTGCCTCCGAAAAAGTTTTTAATTGGCGTTCCATAACCACCAAATCTTTCAGCTTCTTTATCAAGATAATCTATATTAGTTGCGACATTGTAAAAGCTTTCGGCTCGTAGGAAGTAATTATCTCTTGGCTTATTATTCGTATATTTAATTTCGATAACATTATCTGCATATTTTTGATCAGAGTTTGTTTCAAAATTGAAGTTTTTTGAACCTCCTTCAGCATTAAAGCCAAGTGATACTGCAATGGCTTCAAGTAATGTCGACTTACCTGTTCCATTTTCACCAACTAAAAAAGTCACTTTATCATGAAAACTTATTTTATCTAGAAACTCAATAGATGGAACATTATAAGGATACTTTTCAAACAGGCTTTTATTGGCCTTATTCACTTTAACAGACTCTATGAACATTACTCAGCTCCAGTCTTTTTAACAAAAGCATTTGTAAGCCCTATAAGAGACATAGCTAAAACATGACCCATAGCTGTTAAAGAATAATTGCTATCAGTATTCTTAACAAACTTATTTGATAGTAAATCCTTAATGTGGTGATAGAACTTTCCTTGAGTTATTCCTGTAAGACTAACAATATCTTTTTGATTAAGTGATTCATTTTTTAATAATATCTTAATAATCTGTAGTTTTTCTTTTGAAGAAAAGCTTTGGCAAAACTCAAATATAGCCTCAGTTGATGCTTGATTTATATACTCGTAGACTTCTTTACTGTTTTCGAATGACCCACTTGTACTCCACCTTACAAAACGATCTCCAGATTCACTTGGTATAGCGACTCCAGAAAAAACAATACCCCCTTTTGAGTATTTATTTTTCATTAAAGTATCTAAGTCATTAACTAGAGTTTTATTGCCTTTATTAGATGACTTATTCTTCGAGTATTTAAACACTTCATTTTCAAGCTTCTTTAATCTCTTTTCCATATCCTTAATGTCAGTCATATATTTTTCTCGTACTCTGCTATTACGTAATTTTATAATATCATAACAATCAAATGGCAAGAGAAATATAAATAAACTGTACTTTTGTCTTATTTCATTAACTGATAGCTATATAAATAATGGTTAAAACAGTTGTTCCAAAGCAAAAACTTTTTCTTCTAGATGTTTCTTTCCAACATCAGCATAAATTTGAGTTGCTGCTTGAGATCTATGGCCTAATAATTTTTGAAAACCAAAGGCATCACCAGTAAATTCCATCAAAAGTCTTACGAATGTATGGCGCATTTTATGTGATGTCATTTCTGGGAACCCAAGATCAGAAAACATATCTGACATAAAGTGAGACATATTGCTTGGATTTAAGCAAAAACTGGTCTTAATTATTGGGTCAATTCCCCTTTATGAGCTACTACGTTATATAAGCAAGACCAGTTCTTGGAATATATCTTTCAAGTATTCGATCCACTTCGATATACTCATTAGTAAAGTCAATATTTCTAAAATATTATAATCCTTTAGTTTGTCAGGTATGAAAAACTTCTCTTGGGAGTTAAATAGATCAGATGAGAGATTCTTGTTATTTTGGGGCTATGAATCTGTAGGATCACTTGAATTGGCATCTATAAAAATAAGAGGCATTGTGAGATCATCAATTGACTCCTTTAAGAACATAATCTTAGTGTTTGGACTATATGGAGGCTTGTAGAGAACAAAGTCATTCCTTAATTCTTTAGGGATGTCTCCTGAGAAGCAAAGTCCATATTTACAAGCTTCTTTCTGTTCACGTCTATATAGCTTTAAAAGATTGCTCTTTGAAGCTTCTAGGTCATCAATCCAGATAAACTCGAAATAGTTTTTCGGAAAAAGAACTAATTCAGCACTAGTCCCCTGCCCTTTATGGCTCCTAGGTCCAAATATTTTAAATCCTTGTTCGAGAATTTTTTGTCTTTAAGAAAAAGATTCATCAATAAGTGTAAAATAGTGATTAAGTACAAAAGAATTCATAATTAAACCCTTATATTAATGCTTACTTCATATTAACGGCAGCGACAGACTTGAAACCAAAATTCAAGCCATAAAGTACCATTTTCACTAGAAGTAGAATTATCTTTCAATTTGGTACCTATTTATTGCTCTGTACTTTAATGTATTAAACAGCACTAGAAAATAGCTTTTCAACCTTCTTAATATCCATTTTATTGCGGACATATGCCCTAGCAACCTCTTCCTTCGTTGCCCAATATACAAAGGTGTTTGGATCTTCACCGAAAGCTTGGGCCATTTTAATGGCAGTATCAATTGTTGCTGGACGAGACCCATTAAACATTTTAGAAAGAGTCTGAGGAGAAGTTTTAATTCTTCTCGCTAATTCTGCCTTAGTCATCTCATGCAATTCAAGCATATCTAAAATGAAATCATTAAAGCATGTCGTGTAGTCTGGTTTCACCTTCTTTTTTAATGTCTTTAAAGCGTCCATAATTAACCTTAATACTTGTGAGGAGTAATTTCCTCTACTGTCACGATTATTTGTTCGTTATCATAAGTATAAATCAGTCTCCATTGCATATTTAAATAGACTGATCTCTGCCCTTTTCTATCTCAACGAAGTGCATGATCTCTGTAAGCCTTAACTTTTTTCACTTCCTTAAGTCCAATATCTTTTACCATCTCAATCCAACGCAAGGCCTTTGACAAAATATTGTTAGGTATAGAACAATTCTTTTTGTTAATTTCTTTAGTTAGTAGCACTTCCACAAAGTCATTATAATACAAATTGAACTATAGGTCAATTTGTGTTATTGCTCACAAGTTTACCTGCCACTTTGCCGGCCTCTCGCTCAAAAACAATGGAAAACATGGAATTTATGTATTTTATGTATTTTATAGAAATGGCCCAATCGCACTATCTATAGTCACCTTGAATGATCCTGAGAATTCAAAAAATTGTTAAAAACAGCAATAAAGGAACTAATATTGATTTGGGTAACTATAGCTAACTATCTGTAAAAATTGCTAAAAACATTTAAAACTCTATTTTGAGTTGAAAAAACTTTACCCTTGTACTATATTTAAATAGTACAAGGTGGTTTAATGAGTATAATCAGTATTAACATTGATGATAACACACCAATTTATAGGCAGATCATTTCACAAGTAATATCTTCCCTTTTAAACTCATCTCTAGAAGAAGGAGACCCTCTACCATCCATTAGGCAACTCGCTAATGACTTAGAGTTAAACCCTAATACCGTTGCTAAGTCTTATAAGATACTTGAAAGGGACAATATTATAAAAACGGCTAGAAGTAAGGGGACTTTCATTGCTAAAGATGCAATTAAAAACATTCATAGAATTCAGCAATCATCTTTTGAAAGTGAAATTGTTTCATTAGTTAATAAAATGAGAGACTCTGGCCTCAGTAATAAAGAAATTTTTAAAATAATCAAAAGCTACATTGCGGGATAATGATATGGAAATAGCGATAAAAATTTTTGGGTGCATATTACAAATTTTACTTTTTCAATTTGTAGCGACGCCTTTTTTTAGAAAGCTTACTTATGGTTTATCAATAAACCGAAATTTCGACTGGATCAAAAAAAATTCTAACTTTTTGCTAGATAACCCAATACCTAATGGCATGTCTCATTATGTCTTTGGAGTCATTTTTGTTCTTATGGCACTTTTTTATCCATTAATTATAAGTTATTATGATTATATTTGGCTTATTCATATTTTTTCAGCCACTTTGATGATGATTCAATATTTTGCAATAGATTATAAATTATTTATTAAAATGAGAAAAAGTATCCCTAAGTTAAGTCGGATTGCTTCTAT
>CAWUIU010000279.1:0-5022 GCA_963922285.1 uncultured Oligoflexia bacterium
ACCATAAAAATTTAATGTAAGTAGCTCGAGTTAATACCTCGATCTCTTTAAATCTGTTGCAATTTCTTTAAAATGGGCTCTTTAGTTATACCTGAAAGAAGTTTCCATCCTACAATTTATTAACAAACTAAAGATTTTAAAGTATTCAGTCATGAAAGTTCTTTCTTCCTAGTGTAGATATGATTTGTACCGCTAAAACGTATAATGCATGTGAACTTTTATTTGATTGTATGTATAAATATTGCATTTCTTATGGCAATAGTGTGTAGCTTTTCATCAATTTCGCAAATTTTTTTGAACTGTACGAAAAAACAGGCCCAATTTCTTGGGCCTGTTACTTCTAAATATTGCTTTTAGTAATTAGAATGAAAATTGATTTCTATGATTACAAGAGAATGCTCTAAGTTCAATTTTTTCATATGCGTACTTCTTAGCTTGAGAACTATACATGTTTAGTCCAGATGAAGAGTAAGCAAAATCATAGTGAGATTTGAACTCCTGTTCTAAATTGTAGTTAGAGCAGAATGTACTGATCTTTTCTTTTGCAAATGTTACAGCTTGATGAGCATAATAATCTAAACCAGATCCTGAGTAAGCAAAAATCTTTAAGCGCTTAGAGTCTTGGATAAATTTATCCGCATAGTCACATGGAAACTCTTTCGTCCACTGCTGAGCGAATTGTATCGCTTTATTTGTATAGTAGTTATATCCATCATTCGAATAAGCGAAGTCCTTTAGTTTAATAAACGCTTCTTGATATTTATAAGTGCTATCGTCAGCACATGAGTAGACTGGGATTGGTACTGGAACGGGGGCAGGTGTTGGAACAGGTGAAGGGTCAACATTTCGTCCATTTAAAATTCTTCTCGCTTTTTTTAGTGTATCTAATAAATCATCGAGTTCATAGTTATTAACAGTATCTATATTGTACTGAGCAAGCTCACTTACTTTACTAGCAATTTTTTTAATCTTTCGTTCTTTCTGAATTCTTGATTGTGCAAATACTGTTGAAGATAACAATAGCGCAGAAAAGAATATAGCTTTCATAATTAACCCTCCCTAAGGTTCTTATTCCTCTATTCTGACGCTAGATTTAGCTTCTTATAGTGAGAAGGTCTAGTAGGAATTTATAACATTGTATTATTTTTATGGAGTCAGATAGAGACTAAGGTATAGGTCTTTTTAGAAATCCTGATATATATAAAATCCAGTTTCTTCATTCGTAAATGTTTATATGCTTTTTGCAATATTTTTTTATAGTCCTTGGATAAAATATCTTGCTCTCATTCTTAAGAATTTCGGATGTAAATTTAAATAGAAAAACTTATCCTTTCAACCTGGCATACCTTTGAGGGCATGAATATTGTTCATCATTCATTTGAAGAATGAGGGATGAGTTATTAACCTGAGAAAATAGGAAGAGTCAGGATTCTTGTCATTATTCTCATCATAATTTTACCTATTTACTATGTTTTATCTATTTTAACTCTGTACAGATTTTTTGTTTTGCTAGCGGCAATTTTTTAAAGACGATGGGTGTTATAAATGTTATAAGAAGTTGTTGATTTTTAAAGGGGTTAAATTGTGATTACAACGAGTGATGTTGGACTGAGTTTTGGTGGGCGTAAATTATTTGATGATGTGAATGTAAAATTCACTCCAGGTAATTGCTATGGTCTTATCGGGGCAAATGGAGCAGGTAAGTCGACTTTTCTTAAAATTCTCTCTGGGGATATAGAGCCAAATACTGGTGAGATCAATATCACGCCAGGTCAAAGATTATCAATTCTTAAGCAGAACCATTTCGAATATGATGAATACACAGTTCTTGATACAGTTCTTATGGGTAATGAACGACTTTATAAAATCATGAAAGAGAAAGATGCGATTTATATGAAAGATCCGTTCACTGATGAAGATGGAATTCGCGCATCTGAATTAGAAGCTGAATTTGCGGACCTAAATGGTTGGGAAGCAGAGTCGGAGGCTGGAATTATTTTAAATGGTTTAGGAATAGGTACAGACCAACATTATAGTCTCCTTTCTGATCTTCCTGCAGATGTTAAAGTAAAGGTCCTACTTGCTCAAGCTCTTGTCGGTAATCCTGATATCCTCTTATTGGATGAGCCAACAAACAATCTCGATATTAAAGCTATTCAGTGGCTTGAAGACTTCTTATTGAATTTTACCAATACAGCAATTGTTATTTCCCACGATCGTCACTTTCTTAATAAAGTTTGTACTCACATCGCTGATATTGATTTCGGTAAGATAACTGCCTATGCAGGAAATTATGAATTTTGGAAAAAATCAAGTGAGCTCGCTCAAAAACTTAGAGCAGCTGAAAACAAAAAAGCAGAAGATAAAGCAAAGGAACTTAAGGCCTTTATTCAGCGATTTAGTGCGAATGCTTCAAAGTCTAAGCAAGCAACTTCAAGACAGAAACAACTTGATAGACTTCAAATCGAAGATCTTCCAAAGTCCACACGAAGATATCCATTTGTTGAATTTAAGTCAAAAAGAGAAGCTGGTAAAGACTTACTTGTTGTTGATGGTATTTCAAAAACTATTGATGGCGAGAAGATTCTTGATAAAGTAAGCTTTAGCGTTAATAAAGGTGAGAAGATTGCTTTTTTTAGCGATAACGATCTTGCAATAACAACCCTTATGGAAATTTTAATGGGAGAAGTTGAAGCCGATGAAGGAACTTATAATTGGGGAGTGACGACGACTCAGTCTTACTTTCCGGCTGATAATTCAAAATATTTCGCCGGTTGCACTGACAATCTTGTTGATTGGCTAAGACAATATTCTGAAGATAAGGATGAAACTTTTGTAAGAGGTTTTCTTGGTAAAATGCTTTTTTCTGGTGATGATGCACTAAAGCAAGCGAAGGTATTATCTGGGGGAGAAAAGGTTAGATGTATGCTTTCTAAGATGATGCTATCTGGAGCAAATGTACTTCTTTTTGATGGACCAACTGCTCACCTTGACCTTGAAAGTATTTCCTCTGTTAATGATGGCCTATCACGATTTAATGGAACAATTCTTTTAACTTCTCATGATCATGAGCTTGTACAAACTGTTGCTGATCGTATTATTGTTCTTGATGGCAAAGTTGCTTATGATAAGCAAATTACTTATGATGATTACCTGGCTCAAAATCAGTAATGGCATATTTTGAAGAGATAACTTTCAATAAAAATCATCATCCAGATAGTCTTTTAGGTAGTGAATTTATTGATTGTACTTTTCATGGGCTAGACTTAACAGAAGAAGATTTGTCACATTCAAAATTTATCGACTGCCGTTTTGAAAGTATCAATCTCAGTAATGCAAAATTACTTTCTTGTACATTCCGTGATTGTTCTTTTGTTAATTGTAAATTAATTGGGGTTAATTGGAGTAATACTTATGCTATTTCCCTCATTAAATTTAGTAGCAGTGTTCTAGATTTCTCAATTTTTAATGAACTTAATATGAGCAATAGTCATTTTGATAAGTGTAAAATGCACGAGATTGATTTTTTTGGAACGAACTTAAAAGGTAGTGAGTTCTTAGAGTGTGATCTACTAAAGACTAGTTTTAATGAGGCAAATCTCGCAAATTCTGATTTAAGAGGTTCAATTCAGTATTGTATCGATCATAAGTTTACAAATATCAAAGGAGCGAAGTTAAGTCTACCTGAGGCTCTTACTCTTTTTAAGAGTCTTGAGGTTGAAGTTTCTTAAATCTAAATGCAATATAACCAAGTGATCCTGAAACCAATATAGCAGCAATAATAGCTGGCCAAGGATTTTCATAGGAACTTATCGATCCAAAATAGTTCAAAACTAAAGCATACGGTAGCGAACCTATTATCCAGTAGAGCAAAAATTTTTTCAAAGGTATATTATTAATGCCACATAAACATACTAATAACTCTGGTAACATTGGTATAGCACGAGAAATACAAATCACTCGTAGTCCGTAACGATCGATAATTGATTTTACTTCATCAATTTCATTTACTTTTACTCCTAGAAATCTAAGAAATTGTTCTCCAAATTTTCTTGCACAATAGAATCCACTTAAACCAGATAAGATGAGACCAGTTATTGAAGCGAGAGACCCTAAAAGAAATCCCAAATAATGTCCTGACAATGATGTAACAACAAGAGTCGGGATCGTTACAAGTATATCAATAGCAAGTAGTACGATTACTAATAAGGCCTGATATAGTGGATGAATCTCATAAGTGAGCTGCAGAAAAGATTTTATGTCATTTAGGGTTAAGAATCCAAATAATCTTGTGATTATGAAAGCTGAACAAAAGATAAACAAAAAAATAGTACAAACTTTAAAAAGACTCTTCATATATCACTTTATTTTAAAACATATTAAGAATAGAATAAAATATGCTTATTTACAAAATTCTTATTCTTGTATTCATTTCTCTAACATGCGCTCATGCTAAGACTATTGCAAAGATCTATACTTATCATGATAAACCTCCATTTATCATCAATCTTGAGAATGAAAGTGGTATTAGTTACGAAATCGTCGAAATTTTTAATCAATTTTCTAAAAAGTATAGGTTTGAATTAGAGTTTATTCATCGCAAAAGGCTAGCCTACATAAAAGACAAAAAAATTGTCATTTGGAATAATGAGGGCTGGGTTAAAAATTCGAATGAATATTTTTGGTCAGCAGAGATATTAAGAGATGCTGACGTCATTATTTTCAATAAGAAGAAAAATCCAAAATTTACTTTTGAAAAGCCTGTCGATCTTGTGGGTAAAGAAGTCATTGGTGTAAGAGGATATATTTATCCTAAGTTAACTAAGTTTTTTAAAGCTGATAAACCAGTTCATCGAATTGATACTAACAGTGAAAAACAAATCCTTGAAATGATAAAAGCTGGTAGACATGATGCAGGAATATTCTCTTACTCAACTCTACAGTATCAGTATGAAAAGGATTCTGACTTGAAGAATAATGTCTGTTTCTCACGTCGTCCGCAAGAGGAGTTCTCAAGGAAAA
>CAWUIU010000280.1:0-5019 GCA_963922285.1 uncultured Oligoflexia bacterium
GCTTTGCGCGATGCAAAGTGTTTCAGCGCCTGTTTTCTTTGCGCACCACAGATTGCACAAAAGCTCAGCCAGTTAAAGCCCGAGCAATCAGCGAAGAAATCAAAGTAGTCAACATGAATATCCTTTTCTTATGTACAACTAATGTGCAACGTAGGAAAACTGCCGAAGAACTGTTTCGTGCTGCCAATAAGGACCACGTTTATAAGTCAGCAGGGCTGAGTGCTAAATATGTGAGAAAGGCAAACTCAACCCTTTGTATTGAAGAACTATTCCAATGAGCTGATCAAATTATTGTATTTGAACAGCAACATATTGTTCGTATTCAAAGTCATACCGGTGAGCAGTATTTACCTAAAATCATCAATTTAGATATTCCAGATGATTATCAATATTTTCAGAAAGAACTTGTTTTGTTGTTACTTGAAAAATCAATCTAACTTAGAAACATTATTAAAACAATCAACTCTAACCAAATTTATAATTTTAGGTAACGGAGAATAGCTTTCTAATTTTTAGTATTTCATCAGCCTCATATTTTGGAATATAACGTCTTTGTTGATTATTTATATCTCTTTCTAACTCTTGATCTTGAATACTCTGAAAATCAAACCCGTCAATTAACTCTAAAATTTCATTTTCTGACATAACCTCATATGAACTTAAAATTCCTTCAATATCTTCACTCACTAATGAACATACATCTGTGATTGAGTTATTTCTCAGAAGCTGATTTGCGTAAGACTTATAATGTCCCTGCCAAAATCTATGAACTAAATCATTAAAAAAATTACAAAATAGGTTGAATTTTCGTTCATAATCGAGATACCTACTTTCATTAGGGTTATCTTCTATCTCATCCAAATCAAAATCATCCGACATCTCAAGCTGCAACTTAGCCAAGTAGGTCTCTGATAAATATTGGAGCTCCTCCTTTTCTTGCTTTAATATTTTATAAATAGAAGACAACTTGCTTAAGACTTCCTCTGTAGGAGAGTATACCCTTCTGGTATCGAATAAATTAAAGACTATATCAAAGTCTATCTTTGTTCTGTATTTCTCTATTACTCTATGAATGATAACTAACCTTGGATAATCCAATTTTTGGCTAGTTTCTTTTTTAATACTTTCAAAAATACTAATGCATAATTCTTCCGTAATTCCATAACTTGCGTTTATAGAGTTTGTAGAACAACGGATTAAAAGCTCCTGGTTTTGAGTCAGGCATAAATCTTCATGCTTTTCAGTAATTTGTTTCGAAATGAGTCGCTGAAACTTACTAATAGGTTGTGATAACTCAATCGTATTCGGCTGGTTAAGAGCCTTAAATACATTTACTAAAACTAATATATCAGGTTCATCTTCGAGCTTGTTCATCAAATAATCTTTTATTGACGGATTAAACAAGCGATAAGTTTCAAGCGTAGGTGATACCTCTTTTAAAATAAAAGAGCCTAATATTGTAGTTAAAGCTTTAGTAAAGTCTTCACCAATTAATTGCCGATTACTACTAGCTAAGAATGTACATACAAGATTATACAGTTTAACGTTATCTAGCCTGTCATAACTAAAGGCTACGAAGTAAATTATTATCCGTTCAATTTCCATTAGCTGTTCTGTAAATGCATGCTTCCAAACATCAGCGGGGTTTTCTAGCATATGAAGAATATGATCACTGTATTCAAGCGGCGGAATATGCTTTATTCGAGAACTGCTAGTAATAAACTCAATCAATCTTGGGTTAAAATTTCTATGTTTGATTATTTTTAGATATAAATCCTGTTCATAGAACACACTAGAGTACTCTTCCAGTAGAGTAGAATGGTAAATGTGATTATAAAGCATAGATGCTTTTTCAAGCATAGATAGGTTAGTAATATTCAATAAAAGCTTATTTGATTCAATATTACTTTGATTAAATTTATCCGATTTTTTGAGACCTTGAGCAAAAATCGACGCTCTGGAAGTAAAAATAAATAACTTATCATTATCCTCCCTGGCTGTTATTTCATTTATAAACTTCACTATCTCAGAATCTTCATTATTCTGGAAAGCTTCTAAATAGTTCGCACCTAAGAAATCATCATAATAAAAGATCTGCTTCTTTTCTTCTCGATATACTTCAAATGCGGGACCTATATCGCCACCAATATCAACAAAATGATATCCATTCCCCACATATTCATTACATACTTGCTCAGCTAATGTTGTTTTACCAACTCCAGGTTCTCCAGTTATGATGATACACTTTTGCTGTTCAAGTCGTTCTTTTGCTAGAAAATGTGCGCTGGTTTGTGTGTATAGCTTAAACTTTCTCCTTGCAGCATCAAGCGTAAACCGGCTACGGTTATATACACCTTTATTAAGCAAATGTTCTAAAACGGTGGTGCTTGTTAGCCAAAGCTTGTAATGGTTCCGTTCTACTGAAGGATGCTTTTTCAATAAATCATTCAACCTAGCCTTAAAGAAAATATCGTCTTCTGAGACATAAGGGCTAAATATTTGAATGATTTCTTTGACATTTGCAGCGGTTAAATCTTGTGAAGTCGCAAATATATACCTGGAAGGATTCAGCTTATTTACTTTTTCTTTTTCTTTTTTTAGCGAACTTTTTAGCTGTGAGTAAGATGATTTAAAATAGTGCTTTGTCTGTACAATTATGTCTCCACGAACACCATTTACTTTACCGTCTATTCCAGAGTCCCGACCCGGTGCATAACGCACCACTTCTTGATTTAACTCATAAGTTAACAGGTCATTAACTAACTCTTCAAATTCTTTATCGTTTAGGGAGTCAAAACTATAATTTACCAAAATATCAATCTTCCTTAAAAAACTACTAAATTATGTAGTCTTCTGTGAATTAACATTTAACATCCACAAAAGTGTCAGTTAAATGTTAAAACATCCAAAATAATTAATTTTAAAGTTAAGTTTTTTAAGAGCTTATAAAATCCAGATAATCTTGCTCTGTAAGAACTTTCACTCCTTTATTTTTAGCAGCATTGATCTTAGTCTCACCAACCTTTTCACCAGTCACTAGATATGTAGTCTTGCCTGTTACTGATTTAGCAACTTTTGCACCTAGAGATTTAGCATGCTTTTCCATGTCTCCTCTAGAGCCTTGTTGCATGGAACCAGTAAATACAACTACCGCTCCCGCTATAGGAGAATCAGAGTCTTCACGCTCTGATTCTTTAGGTGTAATAGCCAAATTAAAGCCAAGGTCATATACTTTGAAAAATTCTTCTTTAACGTTTGCTAGTCCCTCGACTATAGCTTCTGCACTTACTTGAGCAAAACCATCAATTTTAACCATCTCTTCTGCTGTCAAATCAAACAACTCAACTATAGAGTGGTGCTGAAGAAGTTTTTCACAATTACCACCACCTAAACGACTAACTCCAAATGCAGAAAGGAATCTCCAATCTTCTACTTGAATTTCTTTACTTGCTTGCAATTGATCAAATAGGTTTTGAGATGTTTTATCTCCGAAACCATAGCTAGCAAATTGGTGAGCTTTTATGTCGTATATTTCGTGAATATGTTTTTTACCAAAGTTAGTCAACTTCTCGATAACTTTAGGTCCAAAGCCATCATTATTCCCTAACGTTTTGAAAAAGTGGATAAGAGTATTTTCTGTTTGTGCTGGGCAGTCACTCTTGTTTGGACAAATCAGATGGTCTGACTCCCATAACAGGTGAGAACCACAACTTGGGCATGACTCAGGTAGTTGAGGTTCAGCCTCCTTAATCACACCTTCAATCTTTGGAATAACAAGGCCACTTCTAACAAGCTGAACTATTGCACCTGGGCCAATTCTCTTTGTTTTAACCATATTGTAATGGTGAACTGTAACTCGACTTATAGTTGCTCCACTAAGCTTTGTAGGGACAAGTTCCGCTACAGGAGATATTCGGCCTGTTCTTGATGTTTGAGGAATGATGTTTTTTACTTCAACTTCAGCAGATTCCTCGTTAACCTTGAAAGCTATTTGCCAACGATGATTTTTTCTCGTGGCCCCCATATACTCTTTCAGAACAGGATGTGTGGTTTCAACAATCACACCATCAATATCAAAATCGACAGCATCCCACATTTCTTCAACTATAGACTCAAAGTTTTCTATTATTTCAGAAAAATGTGCTGTTTTGTTCTCAATTAAAACAAAGGGGTAGAACACACAAGCACCATCATTAATAGCTTTTTGAACATTCTCATCGACTTTCTTCTCAGCAATAATGGCTGCTTGAATGTTTCTAGAGTTTTCAAAAATATTACTTAGTTCTTTATCAAAATAACTTTTCTTTATTACTATCTCACCAGGTCCTAAACCTCGCTTTCCATCTTGAGCTACTTTCAATCCTCGCTCAAAGGCTCTAGTAATATCCTGACCTCTGTATCCATCTCCACGAGTATACAAAGTTGTTCCATCATCAAACGCTGCATAGCCATCTAATTTTGGCGTAACTCTTAGTTCTATTTCCTTTTCTGAAACATTAATCTCTTTAGCCGCTTTCAATATTCTTTTTAACCACTTCTCTATATCTTCTTTAGAATAAGCTTTTTCTGTAGAAAGCATTCTTTCCGGTAACTCAACGGTTTTTGCTTCAGCTAGAACCTCTGGTTCAACTTGGTTAAGATATGGGTGAAGATGATTTATATCTCTTAGCATAGAAATATATAAATCATATTGCTGATCAGTTATTACTTGAATACCAGCACGATAAAGAGCATTTGACGCTTTTAATACTTGTACTAACTCTTCTGAATCTAACTCTGATTTTTTAAATAAATTAACTAATTCAACCGAGTTAATATCTAATTCTAGTTTACTAAGAACTTCTATTTGCTCATTTGTAAAGTTGATTTCTAACACTTTTCAATCTCCTATTAATGAGCTAAACAAGAACTTTGACTTAGTTGTCTATTTGACAAATACTTAGATAAATGTGTGAAGCTTGCATTTACGTCACCAGCTCGGCGGATTACGACGGTATCGCCTACTTTTACGCCAAGGCG
>CAWUIU010000281.1:0-4979 GCA_963922285.1 uncultured Oligoflexia bacterium
GACACATTTTTTTAATTTAAAGCTAACTCCAGCAAAATTAAAAAACATCGTAAGAATCATTGATCTCTACTTTATTGGCCTAAGCGTTCACTATCTTACTTTTAAAGATAAAAAAACGTATCGAAACATAACCAAAAAATTTGGAACTATGCTAACTCAAGCAATTGAGGAGGAAGAAAAATGAAAGCAATATCGTTTATATTTTTAACTTTTTTTGTGCTGTCAAATTATGTAATGGCCGATGAATCCGTAAATAAGATTTTAAAAAACATAGACGAACTGTATCGAAGCAAGGGCAGTCAAGGGAAAATAGAGATGGAAGTTATTACGCCCGACTGGTCTCGTACTATGAAAATGGATGTGTGGACAAAGGGAATGGATTATACATTCATCAGAATAAAAGAGCCCAGAAAAGACAAGGGTGTAAGTTCGCTCAAAAGAGAAGATGATGTTTGGAACTTTTTCCCAAAAATTAACAAAGTCATAAAAGTCCCACCATCAATGATGATGGGATCATGGATGGGTTCTGATTTTACGAACGATGATTTAGTCAAAGAGTCTTCGCTCATAAAAGACTATAAAACCACTAATGTAAAAGAGTCTGATGGAAATATCGAAATAACCCTAGTTCCTCATAAAAACACAGTAAGTCTATGGGGCAAAATTTTATTAGTAGTTGAGAAAAAATCTGAACTTCCTCTAAAACAAGAATATTTTGACGAAAGAAACGAAAAAATAAGAATTTTATTCTATAGGGATGTCAAAAAATTTGGAAACAGGACAATACCCGCAACAATGGAGTTGCAACCTTTAACAAAAAAAGGCCACAAAACTATTATACGATACAAAGAAGTTGAATTTGATGCCAATGTACCTGCCACGACATTTACATTAACCAATCTTCAAAAAAGAAGGTAGATCATGCTTTTTAAAATGGCATTTAGAAATCTGTTGAGGAATAAACGAAGAACTCTGCTGACATCCCTGATGATGATTGGTGGGTATACATTTATTTCGATGAGTTTAGCTCTTGTTAATGGTTCTTACGGTCAAATTATCTCAGCGTTCACTGAACAATATACCGGCCATGTCCAGGTTGCTAACAATGATTTTGTTGAAAACCCTTCTCTTCAAAAAACTATCGCTCATTACAATGATAGAATAAATGAAATTGAAAAAAATGACTTAGTTCGTATTGTTGCGCCAAGGATATATAGCGAAGCATTGCTATATTCAAAAAATAAAACATTTGGGGCCGAGATTGTGGGAATTGATCCTAAAAGGGAAATGGATGCAACCCACTATGATAAGAGAATATTTGAAGGCATACCATTTGACAAAGACGATACAAATTATAAGGCCATAATTGGAAAAAAAATTGCAAAAATTTTAAGTGCAAAAATTGGAGAAGATATTGTTCTGATTTCTCAAGGGGCCGATGGTTCCATTGCAAATGATATTTTTAAAATAGTCGGAATCATTGGGACAGAGCAAGAAGGAAAAGATGACTATCGCGTTTATTTACCATTAAAAACAGCAGCAGAATTTTACACTTTATATGGTCGAGTCCACGAACTTTCAATTCATTTAAAAGATTTCAATAAGGCAAGAAACTTTGCCCAAAATCTTCATTTCACGGATAAAAATTTAATTGCTCGCCCTTGGCAAATTGTCGAATCTGACTTTTATCGAGCTATGAACGCCGATCAAAGAGGAAATAATATTAGTATCTTTATTTTAATATTAATGGTTGGCGTTGGAATATTAAATACCATCCTTATGTCCACTCTTGAAAGAACTAGAGAGTTTGGAGTTTTAAAAGCACTTGGTACTCTTCCAAAACAGCTATTTAGTTTAATACTAATGGAAGGAATTTTTCTTTCACTTATTTGCACAGCCGTTGGACTAATTTTTTCCCTGAGTCTTAACTATTACCTAACGAAAAATGGAATTGTTTTTTCCGAGCCCATCCCATTTGCAGGAACGACAATCTCAGAATTAAGGGCACAAATTTCGCTCGATAGTTACCTTTATCCAACATTGCTTATTATTTTAACAACATTACTAGCGACTCTATACCCAGGAATTAAGTCTTCCAAAATCGGAGTTTCAGAAGCCTTGAGGGAGATTTGATATGATGTTCATTAAAATAGGATATCGTAATATTTTTAGAAACAAAAGAAGGTCATTACTAACAAGCATTATTATTGGTCTCGGACTGGCGGCAATGATAATAACTGATGGCTTTTTATCTGGAATGAATGAAAATATGATAAAAATTATCACCAATAGCTTAGTTGGTGAAGGACAAATTCATCATCCGAAATTTCGTGACTCTATGAAAATAGAAGATCAAATTCAAAATATTTCTAAAGTAAAAGAAATATTAGATTCAGACGTTGACGTAAAGGCCTATTCACAACGAACAATTTCATTTGCCATGATTTCTTCTCCAAGGGCCATGAAAAATGTGTCTCTATACGGTATTGAGCCTGATAAAGAAATTTTAGTCTCCAATATTAATAAACAAATAATTGAAGGAGATTTTGTAAGCAATGAAAACTCACTTGTTATTGGAGACACCTTACAAAAACGACTTTCAGTAAGATTGGGTGATAAAGTTGTTGTGACGGTGGCGAAAGCCAAGTCTGGTGAAATTTCCCAGGAGCTTTTCCGTATTACAGGAATTATTAAAGCCGGATCAAAAGAAATGGATGAAAAATCAGCATTCATCCATATTTCAAGAGGGCAAAGGCTTTTAGGTATCGAAGATAATATCCATGAAATCGCAGTGAAATTTAAAAATATTAGCCAAAAACAGAAAGATCATAGTTCACTTTGGGAGAAGATTAATGTGACAGGAAATTTAGGAGAAAGTTGGGAAAATATTGTTTCTAGCTTTGTCGGGATGATGAGCCTTGTCGATCAGCTTAAAGGACTCATTGCAATGATTCTGATTGTTTTGGTTGCTCTTGGAATTATTAATACTCTTTTTATGGCCCTCTATGAGCGAATGTTTGAGTTTTCAGTTCTTAGAGCATTAGGCACAAAAGGACGAGAGATTATTTTGATGATTGTATCTGAAGCTGGTTCACTCTCCTTAGTAAGTATTATTGCAGGTATAATAATAGCTCTTTTTATTGCTATTCCATTAAAAATTTGGGGCGTTGATTTTACGGGAATTGATCTTGCCCAGGTTACTTTTAAGGAGCCTATCTATTTTGTTTTCACATACTCACAATTTGTCATTTTTCCGATAGCAACATTTATTTTCACTCTTATTGTTGGATTTTATCCAGCAATACACGCCAGTCGTATAAAGATGAGTGAAGCGATGAAAAGGAGCCTATAATGGATGAAATAATATTTGATGTTAAAAATGTAACTAAAATATTTGGAGAGACTGAGGAAACAAAAGTAAATGCACTCAAAAATGTTAAGTTAGAAATTCATCGGGGTGAATTTACCGCATTTGTTGGGCCTTCTGGCTCTGGAAAGTCAACTCTTTTAAATGTTATGAGTGGGTTTGATACTCCGTCATCTGGTCACGTTTTTCTATCAAATAAGGAAATTGATAAGATGTCGGGTAATGAGTTATCAAATTTTAGAAGAGACCATATTGGTTTTATCTTTCAATCCTACAATCTAATTCCAGTATTAACGGTTAAAGAGAATGTTGAATATGTTATGACTTTGCAGAATATAGACAAAGATGAACGAGATCGTAAGGTTTCACAATATTTAAAAAGTGTGGGTCTCGAAGGGAAGGAAAATCGTTATCCTTCACAATTGAGTGGTGGTCAACAGCAACGAGTGGCCGTGGCCAGAGCAATGGTTTCAAATCCTGATATTGTTATTGCGGACGAACCAACTGCAAATCTCGATTCTAAAACAGGCACAGACCTTATTGATATGATGCTTGAATTGAATGAAAAATTTGGAACAACTTTTATTTTCTCAACCCACGACCCTATCATTATGAAAAAGGCAAAGAGATTAATTACTCTAAAAGATGGTCAGATTGTAAGCGATGAAACTAAGTAGTGTTATTTGTTTGATTTATTTTATCTCAAATACTGTTTATGCAGAGACAGATATTAGTGGGTTTATAAAATTAAACTATTTGAATTATCAGAGCAAGTTTGATTCTGAGCCAAATAATGAAATATTTCAAGTAAACAGGGTTTCAATTTTAAGCCCTATAAATGATAACATTACTCTTGAGGGTTCTTATCAAGTCATTCAGATTTACAGCAATGTAAACTCTTCTGAGGTGTTAAGAAACTATGATAATCAAAAACGTGTTTACAGAATTGATGATTTTAACTCAACTGTGATTAAGAAAAATGACAACTATTACTTAAATCATAATTTTGATCGAGCTACCGTTACTTGGAATGGAGATACTTCAAGTGTAGTTTTTGGTAGGCAACAATTAGCATTTGGTAGTGCCAAAACAGTTAACCCAACTGACATTTTTACACCATTCAGCTTTACGGCCATCGACACTGAGGTTAGAAATGGCGTTGATGCTTTCCGCTTTCGTCATCAACTTGGAGAAATGGGACAATACGATGTTGGTGTGGTTTTAGGTGAGAACGCTGACAGGAAAAATTCAGCAGCATACGGGTTGATAAAATTCTCCGTGGATAAATACGAAATTAAGCCAATGGTCGCAGTTTTTCAAGAAGCCCACATGGTAGGACTTGATTTAGAAACATCACTTCTTGGTGCAAGTATATGGTTTGAAAATGCCTGGGTTGATCCTAAAAATGAAAGTGGATATTTTCGATCAGTGTTAGGTGGAGAACGACAGATTACACCTGATACCTCAATGTTTATTGAATATCACTATAATGGAGCTGGAGAAACCAGTCCTTCTGAGTATTATAATTTACAAAATAATTTTGCGTATCAAAAAGGAGGTGTTTTTTTACTCGGAAAAAACTATCTAAACGCCGGAAGCTCAATTCAGATAA
>CAWUIU010000282.1:0-4974 GCA_963922285.1 uncultured Oligoflexia bacterium
AGAATTGTTTTCTAAAGACATGAAGTGTATTTATGAGGGTATTTATGAGTACAATAAAGGCAATGCACGTAACAATTGTTGATGATGTTCAAGAAAATTTAACAAGCTATCGAGACCTATTAGAACATGAGTTCAGACTAGAGCTTATTCAAGATCCAATCAACTTACTTGGTTATTTAAATACAAACAAAACCGACCTTGTCGTTCTTGATCTTCACATGCCAGATATCAATGGATTTGAACTTTATGAAAAGATGAGGCAGACTCATCAACATGTTCCAGTTATTTTTCTAACTGGAGACCCTTCTGAAGAATCATTAGTGACGGGACTTGATCTTGGTGCACAAGACTTCATTGTTAAACCAGTTTCAATAAATGAACTTATTGCTAGAATAAAAAATAAAATTGAAGCAAAAAAGGCAAAACATAGAAAGAAGAAAGACTCAAGCCTTGTAAAAGTTGAAGGATATGACTTTGCTCTCAATCAGAATCTTCACTCAGCAGTTATCGATGGATTAAATGTAACCTTAACTCCTATCGAATATAAAATTATTCATTTACTTGTTAAAAACCCTAACAAAATTTTTTCAAGAGAATATCTTGCAGAAATTATTTGGGCAAACTCTAATACATCATCTCAAAATATAGATACTCATTTATCAAACCTAAGAAAAAAATTGAAGCCATTTTCGAACTATATTAAAACAATTAAATCTCGTGGAATTTTACTTCGAATCTAAGCTAAAATTGAATTAAGTATTTCTGATACAGAATCTCTTTTAAGAACAACTGGTTCGTTATCAAGCTCAAAACTGCGAACAAGTTGAACGAGAGACAAGTCCTTAAACTTATCTTCTTCAACAATAATTGAGCCCAGATATTCCTTTGCTTCCATAGCATTATGATACTGTTCATTTTTTTGAGCTCCTTTAAGGGGGATAAAAATACTCTTCTTTCCTAACGCCATTAGTTCGCAGACTGTTCCAGCTCCGGAGCGTGATATAATCACATCCGCACTTTTAAAAAGACTTGGCATCTCATCCCCTAGAAAAGCGACTGGCTTATATACACTATCCTCAAATTTTCGATATTCACTTATAAAGGCCTTACCTACTTGATGTACAATTGTAAAATGTTTCTTCAACTCATCTAAAGACTCTCTCACTTTATCATTAAGTAACTTCGACCCGTTTCCCCCTCCGGTTATAAACAATAGTGGCCTTGATGCCTGGAAGAAATTAAAATTATCAATTTTTTTAACTTCGATAGCTTTAGTAAAAAACTCTCTCCTCACTGGATAGCCAGTATAACGAACCTTTTCCTTCGGAAAAAATTTACGCGACTCTTCAAAACTAATAAATATCTCTTTCGCAAAATAGGATGAAATCTTATTTGCTAATCCAACTCTTGAAGTTTGTTCATGAACAAAGACGGGAATACCAAGCAACTTACTTGCAATGACAACAGGAACACTAACAAATCCACCAAGAGAAACAACCCTGCTTTTTTGAGACTTAAATTTCATTAAAATTTTAACAGACGAAAGAATACCTAAAATAACTTTAAATAAGTCTAAAAAATTTTGAAAAGATAGATATCTTCTTAATTTACCTACTGGTATCGCCTGATACAAATCAACCTTTTTTTTAGTAAGTTCAGCCTCAATTCCATCACGAGAGCCGATATAAATAATATTATATTTATTCTTATCAATATTTTGAATAATCGTTAAAGCTGGAACAACATGTCCCCCACTTCCACCACCCGTAAAAAACAATACTTCTTTAGACATAATTAATTTTAACAAAGATAAATTTAAAGAGACAAGTTAAAAAAGAGTTCCTACCTCGATCCCAACAGAGAAAGATCCCTCATTAATAGACGTCAAATTTATTAAGCTCAAATCAGTTCCTCCAATGTTGCCTGAGTAACTTGAATCTATAGCGGAGAATGAATCCATATTAAAAGATATAGCTGAAAAGAAGTCATTATTCTTTTCAAACATTCTTAAACCTAAGTTAATTTGTGTTAAATCACCACTTCTTTTATTCTCAATATAAACTTCATTTGAGCCAGTACTATAGTTCTTATAAATGACTTCATATGTTTTCGAAATTTTCATCATACTTGCACCAGCAAAAAGCTGAAAACGATAATTTGCCGTTCTTATATTTAAATTCAAACTACCGCCAAGACCATATCGATAACCACTTACACCATCTTTTACATCATATGTTTCATTCAACTTTCTTTCATTTGAAGCGACTAATCGACCCAAATTAGTTGTTAAACCTATTGAGAATAGGCTTTCCTTAAAAAACTCTCTTCCAACTTTTAACTGCAAATAATGTTCTGTAATCGTATGTCGATTATTAATTGAAAAAAATCCTGATGTTCCAGATGTTTCACTGTGATCAATATCTGAAGTTAAATATTCATATCCAAGAATAAATATATTTCGAGCAATCTTCTTCTCTACTCTTTTATTATGAAGAGTGTCCATATCGATTTTATCTTGATGGCTAATACTCCCATAGGTGTAATTCAAAAACAATAATGATATTATTAACTTATACATGAGTTTATTATACTGTTAAGGATTAATTTTTAGCAAGGTAGTTACTTTCGACTACATAAATCAGTCTCTAATCAAAGGTTTAAAATTCCTACTCATTGCCATTGCTGAGGACCAGGCCCACTGAAAATTATAACCACCTAAAAGACCAGTAACATCAACGACCTCACCAATGAAATAGAGTCCATTAACTAACTTGCTTTCCAAGGATTTCGAACTAATTTGGTCAGTTGATACTCCACCTCTTGTAACCTCAGCCTTTCGATAGCCCTCTGTTCCCGAAGGGTGAAATTCTTTATTTTTTAAAATCTCTTCTAGCTTATTAATTTCAAAACGACTAAGTTCACTAGAATTCTTTTTTAAAATTTCAGTTGGAATAAATGTATCACTAATTCTCTTAGGAAGAAATTCATTTAATACATTCTGTAATTTTGCTTTTCTACTTCTTCTCAATACTTCATCAATTGTATGATTAGGAACAAAGTCAATCTGGATCGTATCACCTGGATACCAATATAGGGAACCCTTAAGAGATGCTGGCCCACTTAGGCCCTTGTGAGTAAATAATAAGTCTTCAATAACACTATAACTATTTACAGAAAATTTTACTTCCAATGAAATCCCTGAAAGTTCTGAAGTAAATTTTCTCTCTTTTTCTTCCAATGTAAATGGTACAAGTGCTGGCGCCGTTTCAATAATTTTATGCCCAAACTTTTTAGCAATTTTTACGCCTATATCAGATGCTCCCATCATAGGCAATGAAAGACCACCTGAAGAAACGATCAAGCGTCCACAGTTGTACTCATTCTTACTTGTCTTAATTAGGAATCCACTTTCTATTTTATGTACATCCAGAACTTTTTCTAAGTAATTGAACTGAACCTTTTTATCGATTCGACTCATTAACAAGTCTAAAATATCCTTTGACTTATTTTTACAAAAAAGCTGTCCAAGTTTTTTTTCATAATAATCTATATTACGTCTTGCCACAATATTGATAAAATCCCACTGGGAATATTGCTTTAAAGCAGACTTCATAAAATGTTTATTACTAGAGTGAAAATGACCTGCTTCAACATCCATATTAGTAAAGTTACAACGTCCACCACCAGAAACAATTATTTTCCTTCCAGCTGTTTTATTTGCCTCAATGATAAGAATATTATTATTTGTATTTTGAGAAAGGTGCCCTGCCGCCATTAAACCGGCAGCACCAGCACCAATAATTATAACATCAAAAAATTCGACTTCATTCATGATAAGATAAGACTATCGATTATAATTCTTCTCTTTTATCTCTGAAGAATTAGCCTTATAGTTACCATTAGCTTCTCCGTAATTTCCTCCACGATTTCCATTACGTCCGCCACGATTACCACCGCGTCCTTCTGATCGTGATCCACTTCTTTGACCTCGGTATCCACTGCGACCACGAGGTCCACGAGAACTAAAGCCTCCACGTCCACCACGAGCTGATCGATCACCACTGTTCTCTGCGCCAACGATATGATTATTCGTTGGCTCAAATCTAATTGTTTTCTTGCCAATCGCCATTTTAGATTCAAAAACAAGCTCTTCATAGCAATTTAAAGGAACATCTAGAAAACTAAATCTTTCTTTGAGCTGAACATTTCTAACTTTTCTTTGATCAAGATTAAGTTCATCTGAAACATTAAAAACAAGGTCTTGAAGTGAAACGCCATCATCTTTTCCAACGTTTACAAAGAGTCTAACATTTCCTCTTTGGTCGGCTTTGATCTTTGAAATAGGTACTTTCTTATTTCTATCATTTCTCTTCCTAGGCTCCGAATCAAGAACAGGATTTCTGTCAAGTCTCTTCATCGACTCTTTGAAGATGTATTTAAACATAACTTCAAGAGTTTCTTCTTTAGAGAAGTCTTCAAATTCATCACAGAATAATTCAAAAGAACCTTCTGCTTTTTCTCTAGACTCTTCTTTATTTTCTTTAATTTCATCAAATAGAAACTCAATTTGATTTAGAGTTCTTCTGACCATTGAGTCTTTGATGACTTCGACAGAAGGAATTCTTTCTCTTAGGATTTTTGCTTTCGTAAGATTTTCTAAATGAGATATTCTTCTAAGTTCGGAAGGATTTATGACACTTAAAGCAATTCCTTTTTGACCAGCTCGTCCTGTACGACCAATACGGTGCACATAACTTTCGAGATCCTGAGGTAACCCAAAGTTAATTACATGAGTAAGGTGATCAACATCAATTCCCCTCGCTGCAACATCAGTACAAACAAGTAACTTTACTCGCTTCTCTTTAAACTTTTTCATCGTGTGATCACGATGTTTTTGATCCATATCCCCATGAAGAGAATCGACCAAGAAACCTCTAAAGCCAAGTTCATCAGTTAAGCTCTTTGCTTCGAGCT
>CAWUIU010000283.1:0-4965 GCA_963922285.1 uncultured Oligoflexia bacterium
GGAAGAGACACAGCTCCAGCAGTTGGACAAAAATATATTGAAGAGCTTCTTAAAGTTGATGGTTTTTCATTTGCATCAATGCAAGGAAGATCCATTGGAATGGATCGAGATCGTCGCTGGGAAAAAATTCAAAATGCATACGATATGTTTCTAGGAAAAGGTCAAATTAAAGAAATTGATCCTATCCAATACCTAAAAGAAGAATACAAAGCTGGCAGACAAGATGAATTCATCGCTACAAATTTGTTTCATAAGGACTATGCTATTAAAGAAGGAGACCTGATTTTCTTTCTAAACTTTAGACCGGACAGAGCTGCTCAACTAGCAATTGCTTTTAATGATCCACATTTTAAAGAGTTTGAAAGACCTTTCATACCACCTTATTTTCTCTGTATGACTCCATATGTACCTGATGAAGTTGAATTACCAATCCTCTTTGACAAAGAGAAAGTTCCTGGAGGTATGACTGAATACCTATCATCCCTAGGCAAGAAACAGCTAAAAATTGCTGAGACTGAGAAATACCCACACGTAACTTACTTCTTTAACGGTGGTGAGAAAAAAGAATTCCCTGGAGAAGAGCATGTCATCATTCCTTCACCAAAAGAAGTTAATACATATGATGAAAAGCCACAAATGAGTGCTCCAGAAGTAACTGAAGAAATTGTTAAGAGAATACGAAGTGGCTACGACTTTATAACTGTAAATTATGCTAACTCAGACATGGTGGGTCACACTGGAAATTATGAAGCAGCCGTTGCCGCCATTGAAGCCCTCGATACTTGCATAGGAACACTTGTAACGAAGGCACTAGAAAATGATATGACAGTCTTTATCACTGCTGATCACGGAAATTCTGATCAAATGGTTCATCCAGATGGAACTCCTCATACTGCTCACACAAAGGCACCTGTTCCATTTTGTATGATTAATGAGAAACTTAAAAATATAGATTATAAAGTTACAGAAGGAGAACATGCCCTTATGGATGTTTGCCCTACTATCCTTTATACTATGGGAATTGAGCAGCCAGAGCTTTTTGCTGGTAAGAATATTTTTGCATAATTAAATCGAGGTTAATGTGAACTCTACGGATACAAAAATTAAATCAATCGCAGTCATGTGTAGTGGTGGAGATAGTCCAGGAATGAACTGTGCAATAAGGTCAGTAGTCAGAACAGCTATTGCTAATGATCTTGAAGTTTATGGAATCCAAAGAGGTTATGCAGGTCTTCTTGAAGGTAACTTAAAGAAAATGGAAGCTTCAAGTGTTGGAAACATTCTTCAACATGGTGGAACTATCCTTCAGACTTCAAGATGTCCAGAGTTTCATAAAGCAGAAATTAGAACTGAAGCAGCTCATATACTTTCAAGAAAAGGAATTGATGCATTGGTCGTTATTGGTGGAAACGGTTCCTTTAACGGTGCTTGGTCTCTACACCAAGAGCATAGTGTTCCTATAGTCGGAATTCCAGGAACTATCGATAATGATATTGAAGGAACTTCATATACAATTGGCTTTGATACTGCTGTTCAGACAGCTATAGAGTCAGTAGATAAGATTAGAGATACAGCACACTCTCATGATAGAACATTTATTGTTGAAGTTATGGGGAGAAAATCTCCAGCAATAGCTCTTCATGTGGGACTTTGTACTGGTGCTGAAAACATCGTCTTCCCTTCAAAGGATCACAACATTAACGTTGAAGACATTGCAACAGATATAAAAAGAGGGATCGAGCGTGGCAAAGGCTCATCGATAATTATTTGTGCAGAAGGTGAGACTGAAGGCCTATCTCATTGGATTCAAAAAGAATTAAATAAAAAGTACGAAATTAATTCTAAAGTTTGTATCCTAGGACACATCCAAAGGGGTGGAAACCCTACAGCAAATGATAGATTTCTCGCAAGCCAAATGGGTTATGTAGCCATTAAAAGTCTCCTGGCCGGAGAAACTGCTGTCGTAACAGCATTTAGAGAAGGAAAGGTCGTTTCAGCTCCGTTCAAAGAATGCCTTGGCAAAAAAATAGATGTCGATCCACAAATGGTTGATGTGGTGAAGACTCTATCTATATAGTCTCTTATATAGGCATTTGATCAATTCTTTGATATTTTTATACAAATTTTTTAAGTTATAAAACGGAGGCGGCTCAGTGAGTCAAGAACTAGCGACAACATACGACCCAAAAGACGTAGAAAAGAAGTGGTATAAAACTTGGGAAGAAGGGAAATACTTCGCACCAAAAAAGGGCAAGCAGAACGAAGGTTACTGCATTATCATGCCACCTCCAAATGTCACAGGTATTCTCCATGCTGGTCACGCGCTCGATATCACAACTCAAGATGCACTTATTCGTTTTAAAAGAATGAAAGGTTACGAAACTCTCTTTCTTCCAGGAATGGACCACGCAGGTATCTCAACTCAGGCAAAAGTAGAAAAAAAGCTATGGGAAGAAAGAAAATTAACAAAGCATGATATTTCTCGTGAAGAGTTTCTTGAAGAAACCTGGAAGTGGAAGGAAGAGTATGGCGGCAATATAGCAAACCAGCAAAAAGTCATGGGCGCTTCTTGTGACTGGGACTATTCGATGTTCACTCTAGATCCAGAAGCTAACGAGGCAGTTAGAAAAGCTTTCGTTGATCTTTATAACGAAGGCCTCATTTACCAATCCGACTATATTGTTAACTGGGATCCAGAGCTACAATCTGCTATTAGTGATGCAGAGGTAATTCATGAAGAAGTAACTGGTGCCTTCTATCATATTCATTACAAAGTTGCTGATAGCGACATCCTTTTAGAAGTTGCAACAACAAGACCTGAAACTCTTCTTGGAGATACAGCGGTTGCAGTTAACCCCAATGACGAAAGATTTAATCATCTTATAGGAAAGAAAGCGATAGTTCCTATTTGTAATCGTGAAGTTCCAATTGTTGGCGATGAACACGTTGATATTGAAAAGGGAACAGGCTGCCTAAAAGTAACTCCAGGTCATGACTTTAATGACTTTGAAATTGGAAAGAGACACAACCTTGAAATCATAAATATTTTAAATAAAGACGGTACTCTAAATGAACATGGTCTTGAATTTGAAGGACTAACTTGTAAGAAGGCGAGAAATAAAGTTGTTGCTAAGCTTAAAGAATTAGAACTCTTTGTTAAAGAAGAAAAGCACAAGCATCAGGTTGGCCACGGTGAACGATCTGGTGTTGTTATTGAACCAATGGTTTCAAAGCAATGGTTTGTAAACACAGATGATATGGCAAAGGCATCTGTTGATGCAGTTGAAACAGACAAGATGCGCTTCTACCCTAAAGGGTGGGAAAACACATACTTCTCATATCAGAGAAATCCAAGAAATTGGTGTATCTCAAGACAATTACTTTGGGGTCATAGAATTCCAGTTTTCACATGTAAATCATGTGATCATCAATGGGCAGATGAAGGCGTTGAGCCTTCAGGATGTCCAAAATGTTCAACAAAAGATTACTCTCAAGATCCAGATGTTCTTGATACATGGTTTTCATCTGGTCTATGGCCGATGACAACTTTAGGTTGGCCAAATAAGGAAAGAATGGAACAAAGAGGTTTTACTACATTCTATCCAACTTCAGTTCTGGTAACAGGTTTTGACATTATCTTTTTCTGGGTAGCTAGAATGATGATGATGGGAGAAAAGTTCGCTGGAAAAGTTCCATTTCATAAAACATATATCCATGCCATCGTTAGAGATAAACAGGGACGTAAAATGAGTAAATCCCTAGGAAATGGGATTGATCCAATCGAAATGGTTGATACATATGGAGCCGATGCATTTAGATTCACTCTTGCAGCAGGTTCTGGTTACAATAGGGGTATAAACCTTGATACAGAAAGAATCGGTGGTTACAGAAACTTCATTAATAAGATCTGGAATGCCTACAGGTTTATTCAACCTCACCTATCTCTAGCCGAGGATGATCTACCAACTGACCTTGATAATCAAGAGAAGTGGATTCTAAGTGAGCTCAATTCAACAGCTAAAATAATGAATGAGTCAATTGAGGACTTTAGATTTGATGACTCATGTTCAGCACTTTACTCATTCATTTATGATAGCTTCTGCTCTTGGTTCATTGAACTTTCAAAGAACACCCTTAGCAGTGATGACCAAGGAGCGAAGACAAGAAGAGCAACTGTCTTGAAGTACTGTTTTAGAGATATCGTTGCCCTGCTTCATCCATTTGCCCCATTTATCACAGAAGAGCTTTGGTCAGATCTAAAAAATGAGAATGAGGATCTTCTCATTTCTTATGACTATCCAGAATATAGTGAAGCTATGAACTACTCTGAGGAACAAGAGAATATGAATAAGTTCATTGAAATTGTTTCTAACACTAGATTCCTAAGACAATCTGTAAATATTAAGCCTAAAGAAGAAGTCTCTCTTCAACTCTTTAGTGATGAAGATAAACTTATTACATTTTTAAACGAAAATATTGATGGGATTAAAGGACTTGCTAAAGCCAAAGATGTTCTCATTAACAAGAAGTCTGAAGCAAGACCTGAAAAATCAATTATGAAAGCTACAACTCATACGGAAATTTTTCTTCCACTAGATGGAGTTATTGATCTTGAAGAGCAGATCAAGAGGCTTGAAAAAGACCTAACTAAATCGCAAAAAGAATACGAGAAGTATGACAAGAAGCTTTCGAATGAGAAATTCATCGCAAATGCAAAACCTGAAGTAGTTGCTGAAGTTAAAGAAAAAGCCAATGAATTAAAAGAACAAATTGATTCAATAAACGATAGAATTAAAAATTTTAAGAGTTAAATCAATCCTAATAACTAGATTCTTTATTTTGTGTATATTTTTTAGCTACTAGATATGTTGCCTGCTGTTTCGCAGCGAAAGTGTCATCTAAAATCGAGTTATCCAGCTTTCTTATTATAAACATACATTCTTTTTCGTAACAATACCTCTGCAA
>CAWUIU010000284.1:0-4954 GCA_963922285.1 uncultured Oligoflexia bacterium
AACTATGAATTTTGACTTTTCCTTTCCCGTCAATTCCTAAACCGTTAAGAAAAGTATCATTACTAGAGTCGAGGTCTTTAATAACGGGGTCACCGGATGAGCCCCTCTTTAGTTCAAAATGATGCCTAGAAGAAGATTCGCTATCTATAAAATAATAGGCATCATCCCCTCTACCTAGGACGCTCCCAACTGGAACTTCAACAATCTGCTGCTGATCAACATTCCAAAGATAGAAATTATCGCGTTTAGCCATTTAAACACCTCATTACTATATTTTATGAGAATACTGGGAAAGAAACAATAAAAAGTTTTTTATTTACAGAGACTTGACTCAAAGTTAGCTATTTTACACCTATGGCTTTTTTTATCTCAATAAGCTTCTCAGCTGCAATATATCTTACCTTTTTAGCACCTTCTTCTAAAATGTTATCAATTTCAGAAGGGTTTTCCATAAAGCAATTATATTTCTCTCTAAGATCTTTTAATTCTGCATTTACGACATCAAATAACTCTAATTTAGCATGCCCCCAACCAATGCCCTCTTCATACCTTTTTCTCAGGGCATTTTGCTGTTTTTCGCTAGCAAAGAATTTATAAAGATCAAAAATTAATGACTCATCTGGATTCTTAGGTGCTTCAGGCGGTGTTGAATCTGTCGTGATTTTATTAATCATTTTTTTAAGCTTTTTCTCAGGAACAAAAAGAGGAATATGGTTTCCATAACTCTTGCTCATTTTTCTTCCATCTAAACCTGGAATAAGAGCCCCTTTCTGAGCTCGGCCATCAGGTAGCTTAAATATATCTCCATAATGGTGATTAAAACTCGATGCAATATCACGAGCAATCTCGATATGCTGAAGTTGATCCTCGCCAACAGGAACAATGTCCGTATCAATAAAGAGAATATCCGCCGCCATAAGAGTCGGATAATTGTAAAGCCCTGCATTTACGCCATAATCAGGGTCTCGGCTAGCCTCCTCATTTTGAGCAAGCTTCGCCTTATATGCATGAGCTCTATTTAAAAGCCCTTTAGAAGTAAAACAATTTAGAATCCAATTTAGTTCTAAAATCTCAGGAATATCACTTTGCTTATATAAAACTGTTTTCATAGGATCTAAACCACATGCCAGCCAAACGGCAGCAACTTCGTAGATGTCTCTTCTTAGGTCAGCACCATTGTGTACACCGATTAACGAATGATAATCAGCAATGAAGAAGTAACCTTCGTATTTACCACTATTAGCCATCTCAATTGCTGGCTTAATAGCTCCAATATAGTTACCTAAGTGCGGCATATGAGTTGGTTTTACACCTGTTAAACAAATCTTTTTCGACATATGAAATCCTTGTACCTTAATATAAATAACAATATGGAAAGAATAAGAAAATAAAAAAGGCTTCTTTTGAGAAGCCTTTTTCAATTTCGAAATGTATTTCTTGTCTTAATTGTCGTAATGTACAACTTTCGCGTTAGAGATATGATCAGTCAGAACGTCCATTGAATACTCAAGAGCTTGTTCAGCATATGGAATACCACCAATCTCTAATTCTGCTGCAAAATGTGACTGCTTGATTAATGAAGCGCACATTCTCATCGCCTCAGCACTGGCTTCAAAGAATTCACCTTCTTCATCTGTCGTCAGAACATGTTCCATCATCGCATTAATCGACTTTAGAAGTCTGACTTGTGCATTAGTCATCTCCGTTGCATCAACTTCTATAAAAACCTTATTTCTTTTCCCAAAACCCATACTTTCTCCAAAAATCTTTAATTATGAAAGACATTGTTGATGTCTATAGACCTTATCGCCAAAACTTCATGTTATTTTAGGTATTTATGTCCGAGTAGTTTTTATGAATAATATTTTGACATTTCATATGTGATTATATATATTTATGTTCTCTTAACGCGGGATGGAGCAGTTGGTAGCTCGTCGGGCTCATAACCCGAAGGTCGTTGGTTCGAATCCAGCTCCCGCAACCAATCACAATTAGTTATAATATATGCCCATCGAAAGATGGGCTTTTTTATTTCTAAAAGCGAAAATATTTTGATTTAATTTTCTAAATTTAAAGGAAAAGGAAATTAAATGAAGTTTCGCATCGAATCTCAAAAGCAATATGAAGAATTTTATCAAGAAAGTGTTGATAACAACCAGACCTACTGGGCAAAAATAGCTGAAACATTTACTTGGAAAAGAGAATGGGATGAAGTTCAATCAGGAAACTTTAATGATCTCAATGTTAAGTGGTTCGACGGTGCAAAACTAAATATCACAGAAAACTGTCTTGATAGACACCTGGACTCTATTGGAAACAAGAAAGCGATCATTTGGGAACCAAACTCTCCTGAAGAAGAAACTAAAACATTTACCTATAAAGGTTTATACGAAAACGTTTGTCAATTCTCAAATGTCTTAAAAGATCATGGCGTAAAAAAAGGTGATCGCGTTTGTTTTTATATGTCCATGGTGCCTGAGCTACTTTTTGGAGTTTTAGCTTGTGCAAGAATAGGCGCCGTTCACTCCGTTATCTTTGGTGGATTCTCAGCAAATGCGCTAGCGGGCAGAATAAATGATTGTGGATCAAAGATCGTTATAACTAACGATGAAGCTCCTCGTGGAGACAAGAAAATTCCATTAAAGACAATTACAGATGAAGCACTTAAAGAATGCCCTCATGTCGAAACTGTCCTTATGTTACAGAGAACTTCATGTGATCTAAATCTCGTTCAAGGACGAGACCATATTTTAAATCCACTCCTACAAAATGCCTCTAAGGAGTGTGAAGCAGAGGAAATGGATGCAGAGTCTCCCCTCTTTATTTTATACACTTCTGGCTCAACAGGAAAACCGAAAGGACTACAACACACAACAGCCGGATACATGGTTTGGACAAGTGAAACTTTTAAAAATGTATTTCAAGTAAATAACGATGACACTTTTTGGTGTACTGCTGATATTGGCTGGATCACTGGTCATAGTTACTTAAGTTATGGACCACTTCTAAATGGAGTGACACAAGTGATGTTTGAAGGGATTCCAACGTGGCCTAATCCAGGAAGATTTTGGGATATTGTTGACAAGTATTCTGTCACACATTTCTATACTGCTCCGACTGCTATTCGTGCACTAGAGGCATGTGATATTTCTCATGTAAATAAAGCGAGTCTCTCTTCACTAAAAGTTCTTGGAACAGTAGGAGAACCTATAAATGAAGAAGCTTGGCATTGGTATAATGAAAAGATTGGAAAAAATAAATGTCCTATTGTCGATACTTGGTGGCAAACAGAAACAGGCGGGATCATGATCTCAAATCTTGCTGGAGTAACTCCCTCGATTCCTAGTCATGCAACAAAACCACTGCCAGGAGTTCAGCCTGTTCTCGTTGACTCAGAAAATAATGTCATTAAAGAAAATATCGCAGAGGGAAATCTCTGCATAAATCATCCATGGCCAGGAATGGCGAGAACAATCTATGGTGACCACGAAAGATATCGTCAAACTTATTTTTCAACTTTTCCAGGCCTTTATTTTACAGGGGATGGCGCCAAAAGAAATGAAGAAGGAAACTACAGAATAACAGGAAGAGTTGATGATGTTATAAATGTTTCTGGTCACAGACTAGGAACTGCAGAAATTGAAGATGCAATTGATGAGCACACAGGGGTCGTTGAAGCAGCTGTCATTGGCTATCCGCATGAAATCAAGGGCCAAGGTATTATGGCATATATAATTCCAAGCTCAGATCTAGATTTAAGTGATTCAGATCTTCATAAAGAACTCAACAAATTAATAACCGAAATGATTGGACCAATTGCGAAACTTGATCGTGTACTCGTCACTCCAGGTTTACCTAAAACAAGATCAGGAAAAATCATGAGAAGAATCCTAAGGAAGGTCGCTGCAAATGAACTTGATAGCCTAGGTGATACTTCGACTTTGTTAAACCCTGAAGTCGTTGATGAAATCATAAAGAAAGTTAAATAACTCATAAATTGACACGTATTTAGGAAAATAATATAAGCGTTTATGAAAAATTTAATCTTATTTATATCTCTCTTTTTATTTAATACATTTGCAAAGACAACAGTTGTTAAAATCGCACCTTGGATCTCTTATTGTAAAGAGGATGGAGAAAATCGAATCTGTTCAGCTCCGTCTGCATACGGTCAAAAAGTTGGGACAGAGATTGAAATTAAAGAAGTTTACAATCCTGGAGATGCAACATTTTCAGAAGAAGTATTTTCAACAAATCTTGATGTCATAGGAAAAATAAAGACTTTTAGTATCTTTCCTCATGAGAACTCTCCTTATCCTCCTTATGTTCAATTTCAAATCAAAGTGAGAAAACCAATTGAATTGATTTGCAGTCACTCAATTAGCTTTGAAGGTCTCGACTCTATACCACCAATTATTTGTGCCTCGAAATTTGAAGTAAACAGATTTGGAATGACGATAACCTTCGAACAGAAAGATCTTTCCGAGTAACATACTCAAGTTCTAAATGTTGAGCTAATAAATCCCGATATTAGATAAGTGAAAACACTTGTCTTAATATCTTTATTTATAACACTTTCTTGTACGAACTTAGTACCAGGAAGATTTCTTGCATCGACAAGCTATAATGTCGTTCTGGATATTGACTACACGATTGTCCAACCTGCTAATAAAGACGAAATTAAAAATGTCATCACTATTAACGGTGAAAGATATCGCATTAGACCTTGGGCCCTTGATATGATCACTGCTCTTAGTGAAATGGAAAATGTAAATGTCTATTTCTTCAGTGGTGGAAAAATTGATCGAAATGAAAAACTACTAAAAGAACTTAAACTAACTAATAATAAAACTGCACACGACATTCAAGCTGGTATTTATTCTTATAGTGACTTAACAGAAGTAAGTACCGAAGGTGGTTTTAGTGACAGGTTAAAAAAGAACCTTCCATTTTC
>CAWUIU010000285.1:0-4901 GCA_963922285.1 uncultured Oligoflexia bacterium
AAAAGAAATGAAGAAAGCGCTCAACGCCTCCTAAATTAAGATGATCGAAATCATCTTCAATGATCTTTTTCTCTTGTTCAGTAGTTGAATCTTGAGAATTAGCTGGCGCGGGGCTAGAGGCAGAAGACTCTCCACCACTTTTTTTCTTAAAGACTTCTTCAAGTTTTTTTGCAAACATCAACATTGTTAAAAGAAAAATCAAAGATCCTAATACTATAGCAGTAATGACCTCAAATTCTTTTATATGCTCAAAAAATGTTTTCTTTTTAACTGACTGTGAGGAACTTAGCTGCTTGAATTCTATGCTAGGAGTAAAACTAATCCCCCCGATCTCCCACTTCAAGTTCCTAAAGGTATCTTCGTATGCTTTCTTTAAATTCTCATCTATATTACTATCAATAACAACTCTAGCTGAAGCAGACTTTATATATTTAAAAATATCCAATGAGTTTAATACTTTAAATTTTTCCTCTACCTCATTAATTGGTGGAGCAGAACTTTGCCCGCCTCCATTAGAAGCAGGAGCACGTAAAGCTTCTTTTTTACGACTTATTGTAAAATCATCTACAAGAGGAGCCATAATTCCAAATTTTGCAAGAACAACTTTCTCAACTCTCCTTTCCACCCCTGGATCATCTGTAAAGTTAACGACTGACTTGCTCGTATTTTTTTCTTCATTCCCAGCAGGAGATCGATCTCCTTGCTTATTTGGAGAAGAGCTTTTAGAAAATTCTGGTTCATCAATCTCCTTTAACTCCAGCTTCACATCTACTATGTGCTTAATATCAATACTAATACCTTTCACGACATCTGAGATTTCTTTTTGATACTCTCTTTCTAGTCTAAGCTTCTGCCAAGACAAAGAGGAAAACTCAGACACTGCAGAAAACGAAGACAAAACAAGCAGTAAAATGCCTACAATTTTTTTCATTTTTCCCCTACCTTAAAACGAGACTCTAAATAACTCTTCATTTTGAAGGCCTCTAGATTATTCGGATTTACTTCAAAAGCCTGACGATATAAACTCAGAGCCTTTTTAAAGTCTTTATTTAAATAATAGGCACCAGCCTTTAACTCATAAATAACTGAAAAGTGCTTATGCTTTGACTCTAGGCCCTCAAGAACCTTGATCGCTCCAGAGTAATTCTTCGATCGCACTAACCTTTGTGCTTTGAACAGTTCCCCAACCATCAAATCAACTTTTTTTACATATATCGCATCATAGTTCAATTTCAGTTGTGTATTAAGAAAGACGTTATTCTTACCAAGGTTTGAAATATAGACATTCTCTGAAACGTATCCTTCCTTCATAATTTTTAATTGAAAAGAGTTTTGATTCTCAGCCTTGCCCGCAACTGTTTCCCAGTCTAACTTTAGCGGCGTTACCCCCAGAGAAACGATATTATTACCATTAACAATGACAACATTCGCACCTTTTGGACTGGAAGTAATGCTTATCTCACGTGCAAAGATTGAGAGAAAAGGAATTACCATAAAAATTAAATACTTTCTCATAAACGTCTCCAATAGACATTTCGAAAAAATATTATCTTTCTTAATTTTATTTATAAAAAAGAGGTATGTAGGAAAAAATAGCCACATCAAAAAGTATGGCATTTAACTCTCTTTTAATTGGATAACTTTAAATAATTATCACTTGAAGCCCGTTATAAGCTCCCTAATTCATTAAATAGTTATGTACGGTTAAATTAAGTAAATCGCCTACAGATATTGCTTCAGCTCTATTAATCACAAAAAAGTATTAACTCTAAGAAAGCTCAACTGTTTTACTTTTTACTTCTTTATATAGCGCAACATTGATCGATACGATCTCGTCATGCTCCTCTTTCTCTAAGTCATTTGTAATTGTATCTATAAACTTCTCAATTTTACTACATAAATTGCTATAGTCTCTTTTATTCATGGTAAATGTTATTGATTCAAACTTTCTCTCATCAATTGGTTCCTCAAGAGCTTCGATAGCCTTCAAAGCTTGAGCTCGATGAAACGCTTGAACACTCTTAGACGATATGGAGTTTCCAAAAGCAATATTATTTGTTAACTTTACTACTTCTCCATCCAAAACCTGCACCAACTCAAGATCGACCATTTTCTGAATAATTCTGTCAACTTTATCAAACTTAAAGGAACTAATCTTAGATAACTCAGAAATAGAATTGCAGTCTTCTCTTAAACCAATTAAGTTCCAGATAACATTCCAACCCTCTAGGTCTAATAGCGACCACTTTTCATAAGATTGATAATTTTTCCCTAAAGGAGAATAGTTATCAGATATGTACTTACGCGACTCATTTTTTTGTTTGTGACAGCGAGATGTCCTTGAAGCAACCAGATGATAAAAATACTCTCTCTCCGAATCACTAAAATCAAAGATAGTTGATAATTTCATCGCCTTACTAGCCGAAAGGCCCTCTTTTCGATTAATAATCTGATTAATTCTTGGAGCACTAAGACCTAAAGTCTTCGCATAGTCTCTCTGAGAAAAAGCCCCCTTTTTTTGCCTGATATCAAGATAAACATCTTCGATAAAGCTAACGTAATCATCATAAGAAAATACACTTACATCATAATCGAGGTACATGACCACTCCTCACAAGAAAAAAGATAATTTACCATAGCGCTCCTAACTCCTCTTGAAAAGACTCTTTACCGAACACAACAGAATGTAAAAAGTTAAAAACAAGACAGATTAAACATTACTTTTTTATAAACTTATCCAAAAATTATTACATAACGATTCCATTAGAGTATAAAGATGCTAAATTACAGGATCAAATTATGATTAGGACTATATTATTATTTTTTACCATTTCATTTACGATGACACACGCAAAAAGCGTCACTTACAGACGTGTTAAATGCTTAGACTCATCAGGAAACGTTGCTCTGGCGGGAAATCTTCAAGTAAAACTTATAGCTGATAACGCTAATGACAATGGACTGAGCTTTAAAATAATTGGGAATGCATACGGTTTTACAGAAACTTACTACTGTGCCAAAGGTAGTTCATACTCAGATAAGATAACCCAATCTATAGAATCTCTAAGAAAGAAGCTAGCACTTCTTCTAACAGGAGAGGTCCAACACCTGATAAGTAGTGAAGAGCTTCAATTCATCCAAGAGTTCTTCGATGATAACTTACTTGCTCTTTTAAACCTACAAACAAGATTTCAAATAGGTGTCATTAAACTTTCAACTGAAACGAGCGCCAATTACTTTAGCCCAATGAGTAATGAATTAAAAATTGACTACAATGTCTATCAAGAGCCACTGGGTGTCATCTCAATTTATGAAACATTAGAAGCAGCCTTTCCTGACCTATAAAAATTAATTGGTCGATTTCGTCTCAGAACGTTTTCAAATAATTTTTTTAAAGTTATGATGCTTTATACACAGGAGTATCATTGAAGAAAATTCTAATAATTATTGGATTAATAATCTCTATTTTCGCTCAAGCACGTGAAACCTCTCGTGTAGGGAATGGTGGCAGAGTAATCTTTTGCAAAGGACGAGCTCCGATTCTTCTTGATATTTATGAAAGCCAGTACAATGGTACCTACACATTCCATAAATTGGAATTTATGGAAAACGACGATACCGACTCTCTTTTGCCAAATAGAGTTGGACTGTTTTTCCCCAAGATTGCCAGCCTCGTCAAAAATCTAAAAAAGTACTTTCACAAGAAAAAGCAATTTGTCGAAAATGTGTCATTCAAAATTCCTGATGATTTTAGAAACTTATACTATGAAGACAGTTGCAGCCTTCAAGTTGTAGCTGTACAAAGACAACCGCTCCTCTCATTCGATAAAGTTTTCTTTTTAAATAAAAACCTTTGGAACCAACTCGGAAAAGCTCAATTCACATTAATCGATCATGAAGTCTTATATCTCCTCGCCATCTTAAATGGAGCTAAAGATTCTGTAAAAGTAAGGCAAACCCTCGCTTACTTCTTATCTGACCAGTTTGATAAGAACGATGAGCAAAAGGCTATTAGCAAGCTAACGGACGCTATTTTAAATGGATCTATTGAATTAGATGAAGACCTCATCATCGGTAGACTCTGTGACGGATTATCAAAATATAGGTTTCAGTGTGAAAATCTATAAATCACTTCTCATCCTTGCTAGTATTATTTATACGACGAACAGCTACGCGTATGATCCGATACAAAGTCGTCGGGCAGGTCTGTTCTCAATTTATTCCATTAACTGCTCAGGTGCGGTTCAACTTCTAGACTATTCAGAGTTTTATAGTCTTGAATCAGCCTACCATTATGATATGGGAAGCAATACGGACAATGTCTCTAACTTGATTAAAAAAGGAATCGAGCGCTTCTCCATATTAGCACCTGTTGAGTCTTTACTTATGGTAGATAGAAATAAACTCCTAAAAAAAGAAAGAATAAAGTTTTTAGAAGGCGTTAACTTTGGTGAAGTCGACGACGAATTCAGCTTTGCCAACTTTTACGGCTGTGAGGTCGAAATAATCGCTAAAGGTAAAAATATTTACAACGAAGGGAGTGTACTTTTCATCAAAAGAAGTCTTTTCGACAAGCTTGATAATATATCCAAGGCAGGTATGTTCTTAAACTACTTGATTAATCAAGACAGAACATTCTTGCTTGAAAATAAAAAAACGGCTAACGCAAGACATATTAACGCCCTTATTGCATCTGATAAAATAAGGAGACTCCCCCAAGAAGACCTCTTCTTTCTTAGAGAATATTTTCAGTATAGACCATACTAAGTAACCGTAACCACGATGAATATTTCAAAAACATCGATTATAATGCATCACATTTGTCAGATTATGTAAGAAAGGCTAACGTAATGCTTCAATATTAAGATTTAGTTAAGATTTTTAACAGCGAGGTATAATTC
>CAWUIU010000286.1:0-4893 GCA_963922285.1 uncultured Oligoflexia bacterium
ATGGGCTTTGGGCCATGAATGAATCTTTCTTATATCCACAAGATGATTGGGATAATGAGGGTTATCGTTTTAACAATAAAACTGAGCTATGGCAGCAGTTAACAAAAGAGCATCCAAGAACTTTATCTGATCCAGCATATAAGGAAAAATTTGAAGAGGTTTATGCTAAACTTGAAGAATATAAGAAGGTTAATCCAAATGGCTTTCCTAAATTAGATCATAATGCACTTTTAAAAGAATTCCGATTTGGTGGAGGAGATCCAGCTAAGGATCCTGAGCCAAGTGAAATTAGTGCGAGAAGTATTAACAAAGTCTGCCAAGATATTCATGAAGAGTTCTACGAAAAGTTTAAGCATAAAAAAGAAAATGGTCTGTGGGGTATGGGCTCTTGGACGGAATTTGCACGACCTTATAGTGATGAAGAAAATACTTACTTAGCTAGTTATAATCATAAGATGAAGGGGATGATAGGAGGTCTTTTTAAGAACTCCAGAATGGGAAGTTTACTGGCGACAGAGAAGTTTAAAGACTATGTCGTCGATGTCGATCAAGATTTTGCAAAAGAATGTGTGCAAAACCCTGCTTACTCAGTGATAAGATCAGAAAGAATTCCAAAACGAGTTTTGAGGGAGGCTTTGGCCGAGGCAAGGCTGTCAATTCTTGATGGTGTTGGTGATTTAAGATCAGGTGGATTTTGGGATTTTGCTAAAAATGATTTTAGTACTCAAGATCATATTGACGAATATTTAAAAGGTGATCAATCAACAGTTGCGCTAGCTCTGCTGCGAAAAGGGACCCCTGAAGAAAAAGAAAAGTATGCGAAGTATATTTGCTATCGGACGCAACAAATCTATGATGCAGATGAAGTTACAGGATTTGGTATGAAAGTTGTTGGAGGAGGAGCAACCATACTTGGTACAGTCCTGACATTCACACCTCTTAGTCCTTTGGGAGTCGCAATAGCTTCTAAGGGAGCAATCATGCTTGCAGGTAGTGGTGCTATTGAAATGATCGATAGCCAATTAACTGATAGTCGCTTAGAAAATGTTCTCGCTCGTGATATTGGAACTCATGGAATGAATTATATTGAACAACATAGAAGCAATGAAAATAAATTTAGATCTGGTGCAATTACAACCTCAACTGCTGCGCTAGGACCAGTTATAAGCCGTGGGACCAATCTATTAAGAAGTGGAAACACTGTTGATGATGCTGCTAATGTAGGAGCACAAACTTCAGATGACGTCGTCAATGCCGGGACTCAAACTGCAGATGATGTCGTCAATGCTGGGACTCAAACTGCGGATGATGTCGTCAATGCTGGGGCTCAAACTGCGGATGATATATCAAATGCAGGTATGCAGTCAGGGAATGAATTGGTTATTAGGCAAGCTGAGCAAGCTAAAAGAGCTCTTCCTGGATCACAAACACAAAGTCTAAACTCAGGTACCACTTTCTCGAGTGTCGATGATATATATCAGAATGGTCATGTACAAATCGTAAATGGCTCTGGAGATATAATAAGAACAGTACCTGCTAAGACTGTAATTGATGCTGCTAATTTAGCTCAAACAAATACAACACTTGTCAATCAAGGTGGTCGACTTGTCATGAGCCAAGATGATCTTGCAAAGCTCATGAGTGATGCTGGTCGCTCATTGAATAGTGGTAAAGGTGCGTCCATAAATCTTCGAGGAACGACTAACTTCAGTGCAACTGGTGATGACTTTGGTGTAGAGGGATTAAGAATTACTAATGGGAAGAATCCACTTGGGCAGAAATTTGATCCTAAAACTTATCAAGGGCCACAAGCTGCTTCATCAACTCTTACGTTAACAAGAGATGGCGTGACCAGTGTCGATGATATTGCTCAGGCTGTAAGAAGCGCTACAGGGCAAGTCAAACAGCCTCAGGCACAGACTTTTGTCAGAACTCCTGGGAAGAAAAATGGTAAGCCTGGAGCGTCTCGTTATCGAGAGACTGTTACACGTGGCAAAAGGGCAGGAACTGCACCGCAGATAAAAACTGCTAGGTCAAGTGCATCAGCTACGACACCAATTTATTCAAAAGATGTCTATGAAAACGCAAGGTTAAGCTTAAAAGGTATCTTAGTTCTCGGTACTCCTGTTACTTTAGGTGGAGTATATGGAGTCGTTGTAAAGAAAGAGCAGTTAAGTGAAGGAAATATTCAAGAGTTAAAATTTAATAGTCAGGCACTTAAAGACTTTGGCGAAAAGTCAGGACTTAATTATGCTTTCCTACCTTCGCAAATTCTTCTTGAAGGAAAGAAAATAGAGGAGAGTTCAATAGATGAACTTAATAAATACTTTGGTCAGATTATTGGAACCTTTAGTGAAGATGAGGCTTTCGTTAAGGAGCGTATTGAAGCTTTCAGAAGTACACTTATGAAGGCGCGTGAAACTCCTGAGCATCATGAGAGAGCTATCTATGAGCTGATTCTCTTTGATCTTCTTCTCGAAAGATTAAGTGAAGCGGGTTCTTAGTAGATAAACTTTGTCACTAACATGTAATACAGAGGAATACCGATGACAACGTTAAATGGAAAAGTGATCCCTAGAGATGCAGCTAATGACAATGAAGGGCTCGCTTCAGGAATAGAAATTTTCATCGCTGCTGGTACTGCAATGTATGAAGCACTTGCTGCTAAGATCGCAAGGATTGTGGCTCCACCGGCTGTCAGTCCAATAAATAGGCCAACTAATCCGCCAATTACAGCGAAGAATACAGGGGTAATCATTCCAAAGACTAATAAGAAGAGACCGTGACCTTTTATAAGTTTAATCTCTTTAGTTGCTATTTGTCCCATGTCAAAGAGAAAAAGACCGAGAGCAACTTTAAAAAGAGACATGAAATTTACCAGAAATGGTGTAAACGTTACTTTGCCAACCATTGTTCCAACGACGATACCAAAAATAATTAAGAGAATACTCTTTGCTAAAAAGATCTCTTTTAGCACCTCTTTGTTTTTTAAAGCAGAAATTTTAAAACTTCTTGCCAGTAGAATTCCGATTAATATTGCAGGAATTTCTAAGATCGCTACAAAGACCGGAGTGTAACTTTCAAAGTTAACATTTAAATTTTGTAGATATGCAATTCCAACAGCAAAAGTTCCCACACTAACGGAGCCGTAGTGAGCGGCTATACTTGCCGAATTTTTGCTGTCAATTTTTCCAACGTATCGAAGAATGGGAAACGCAAGTAAAGGTAGGGTAAGTCCCATCAGGATGACATATTGCGCTTGAGCTATGAAATCACTCAAGTTCACCGTTGTTAACTCTAGACCACCCTTAAATCCAATTGCTAATAAGAGGAAGTTACTGATTGTTTTCGAAATTGGCTTTGGAAGCTTGATAGGTAATTTCATTAAACAGAAAATCCCACCTAATATAAATGCTAAAATAATCGGATCCATAATTATACTCTTTTATTGTAAAATGCTTTTGATATCTACCGCTAGCATTGTGGGACTATCAAAAGTAACTTTTCTAGCCTGACCATCTTTATTAAAGAAAATAGTAAAGTCATAACCAGTTTTATTGTCGTTAAAGTTCAAATAGAATGGGAAGTTCTTACGGTCTTTCGCAAGCATTGGTGATTTAAATAAGAGTTGAGACTGATCAATGATATTTACTCTTTTTTCATCATCTATTTTATAATGCACTTTCAGTGGATTTGTTTCATCAATATCGAATAAACAGTTTGGTCCCCAGTTTCCTGTTACAGCGCTAGGGGGATTGGTTAAATCGGGAGTTTCAATTGTTATTGAGAGGTTGACTCCCTGTTGCTCGTCATTAAATGAAACAATTTGCTTTTTGAATGAATAGCTCATTATAAACCCTCATAATTCCAAAGCATTACACTACAAAACTAGCTGTAATCGGTAAAATAGATTATTCAGTTGTTTAATATCGGAAAAAACGATACTATAGCGTCCTATGGAATGGCTTAATTTCAGACACTTATATTCATTTTGGATGGTTCATAAAAAAGGTAGCTTTCAAAAAGCTTCCGAGGCAATGTTTGTATCTCAATCTACTGTAAGTGAACAGGTAAAATCATTAGAGGATTACCTACAAAAAGATTTGTTCGAAAGGCTCCCAAGAACATTAAAGTTAACTGATGCAGGTCTTGATTTATTGAGTTATGCCGAAGATATTTTTAGTAAAAGTCGGGAAATAAATCGCTTTGTCAGAGATCGTGAGATTGGAGATAAGAAAGTTACTCTTAGGGTCGGAATTACTGGTAGTATTTCACGCAACTTACTCTATGGCTTCTTTGGAACATCTCTTTTAAATGATGCAATTGCTAGTTTTGAAATTGTTGGTAGCCACTACAATGAACTTGCTAAGGCATGTGAAAACTTTGAGATTGATTTTTTCATATCTGATGAACCGCCAGTGGGAAAGTCGGCAAAGTCCCTTATGACAAAAGTTCTTTTTAAGTCTCCAGTTGTTTTAGTGGGGAAAAAGAGAATTGTATCGAAAATTGAAAAAGGTACTAGTGAAGAGATCGATCTTTATCGTTTTAAGCACCAGCTAATTGAGGATTCGATTATTAGTGATCTTGAGAGCAAGTATGATGTGAAGTTTAATGAAAAAATTGTCTCAGATGATATTTCGCTTCTTCGTTTCTTTGCTAATTCTGGAAAAGGTGTTTCTCTTATTCCTGAAGTTGGAGCACATGAAGATTTACTTAAAAGTCAGGTAATTAAACTGCAATTCAATAGTCTCCGCTTCATCGATTTTTACGTGAATTCGTCAAAGAAGAGGCAGAGTAATCCAATGATTCAGGAAATTCTTTCGAAGGATAATTTACAAAAGATCAATCAAATCGAATTTGATAAATTTTGAACTAGGGATAACCTTGCAAATA
>CAWUIU010000287.1:0-4874 GCA_963922285.1 uncultured Oligoflexia bacterium
TTTTAACTCACCTTTCATACGAAAGTGAGGACGTTCACCTGTTCTTAGATGAATATCAGAGACACCATTTTTAGTAGCTAGTGCAAGTAGCTGTTGAAATCCTTTTACGTCATATGCCATGTATGTTTATCGGTAATGAGAAAATAAGAATTTAGAATTTTATTTCCAAAGTATTTTTTGATAATCGCGAATTTTCTGATACTTTGTATTACTTCCTATGATTAGCTTCAATTTCTTAACACGGCTCTCTTCTAACTCGCGCATCTCTTTGAATCTTTCAGTTTTCGTTTCAAGTCTAATTTTATTTCTAATATCTTGAAGATCACGAATAAGCTTAAACTCTTCGCTGATAAAGGCAACTACTTTAGTCTCAGGAAGGCCTAAATCATTAACAAAAAGGGCATCTGCCTTAATCGTCCATTCCGCTTGAAAGTCATCAGACAACCAGTTTTTGGCAAAATCTTTCGTATATAAAACATTCGCTGTATAGGTACCTTTAAAAGAAGTCGTTTGCTTAGGATCAAACTTTGGACGCTTCTTTCGATCTTCCTTTACTTTATCGATAAATAGCTTTTGTGCACTATTGTCGACCTTAAGAAAAGAACTAATATTCGCCTGTATAGTAGTATAGAATTCAGGCTTAATGAAATAAGTCACAACAAAACCTAGAACGACAAACATAACGATTATTGCTTTTATCCAGAATTTTTTAGATTTACCTTCTCCGACTTTTCCGTAAGGACTTACTTTATCAAGAAAGCCTCCACCTTTAGAAGTACCTTTAAAAGAATCTTTCACAACATTTGAAATAGATTTTGCTAAACTTCTTGTTTCCGCTGCAGTGAGTTCATGTCTTATATTGCTCTTTAATTCAACCAGTACAATCTTTTGAACACTATCGGTGATTGCCTTCATACTAGCAGATTTCGACTTTTCAATATCAGCTTGTGCTTCAGATCTAAGTCGATTTAAATTTTCTGTTTCTTGAGCTCTTAACATGGCAAGGTTTTTCTTTTCACTAACCATTTTTGCTTTAAACTCAGCAGTCAATCGGTTTTTCTCATCATCTATTTTCTTAAGTGTTTCATCTTTGAGAACTGATAACTTTGCCTCTAGCTCTTTCTTGTTATCTTCATATTCTTTTTTAGCTTTAGCAACGATTGCAACGGCTTCGTTACGAGACGCATCAACTTTCTCATTATAAAGTCTTTCCGCTTCTTCTTTACGCTCAGAAATTTTATTTTCTAATTCCTTACGTATACGAGCTTGCTCTTTTTGCATATTATTTTTAATGTCATCAAAGTCTTGATTTAGCTTTTCAACTCTTTCATTAGACTGACTAATACGCGATTCACACTCGACAACTTCTTTTTCAACTTGAGCTTTCTTTGTCTTGATATCTTTTAAATTTTTCTCTTGAATTTCCAGAGCTTTCTGTTGAGACTCTTTTATAATTCTTTCTGCTTTGGAAGTTGACTCTTGAAAGAGCTTATTCCCCTTTTCCTCAACTTCATATGCCTTTTTATGAGCATCAGCAACAATAGCCTCTTTTTGTTCTTCAGCACTATTTAATATTTGTTCACGTTTTTCATTGGCCTCATTTATGATTTCATTTTTCTTTGAATTTGCTTTTTCGACAAGACCATCTAATTTCTTCTTACCAGCACTCAATATTTTTTCTGATTCAAGATTAGCTCTCGAAATCTTTGTTTCATAATCTGATTCAGCTTTTTCTAGCAATATTTGAGACTCATTTTTTGCAGTCTCCCTTATTTGTTCAACTTCACTTTGAACAGCTTCTCTTAAATCAGCGACTTCCTGCTCAACACTTGAACGAGTCTCTCTTACATACTCATCACATTCAGAATTGCGTTGCTCTATCTCATTGATCAAATTACTTAATTTCTCTTCGTGCTCGTGAAGTGTAGATTGAGTTTTAGCTACTGTTTCATCAAATTCTCGATTTGCTTCATCCCTAAGAGCATTTGCAGTATCAACGATTTCTTTCGCATCACGCTCTGCTGTCTCGATAGTTTCGACTCGATAATCTTCAAGTTCTTTATAAAGATCTTTTCGCTCTTCATTATATTCTTCTCTAAATTGAGCGATCGTTTCTCCGAGTTGATCTCTTTCCTTCTCAAACTCAACCTTCAACTTATGTTTGGCATCTGCTAGCTCTGCTTTTTTATCAGCAATATCAATCCCTAATGACTCTACTTTATCGCTTAATAGTGCAACTTCTTGCTTCAAAGATTCAGAGACAGTTCGATCCTTGGCAACTTCATTTTCAAGATTTTCTCGATCGAGATACAGTTGATGAATCCGACCATCTAAGACATCGACATCTTCCTGCTTTTTATTCTCACGACGTGAGAGATCTTCAATAGACTGATTTAATGAATCCCTTTGAGATTCAAATAAGGTGATAATTTTGTTGTTACTTTCAATCTCACCTTTAATCGCTCTTAATTTGTAATTTAATTCTTTTTCATTTTCCTGTAATTCTTTTTCTACAGTTTTGTAATTATTCTCCAGCTCACTAGTTCGCAAAGAATATTCTGTCTCCTTTTCTTCAATCTTCTTATGAACTTCTAGAATCTTTTCATTATTATTATCTAACGACTCCTTAGCAAGATCAATCTTTTCAAGAATATTCAAAATTTCATCTTCTACACTTTGCTTTTCTTTTTTTAACGTATCTAATTCTCGATTTAAATCAGATATCTTATTATCAAAGCTTTCTTTGTTTGAAGTATATTCTTCCTTTAATACGTCAATAGTCGATCTAATTTCTTCAGTCTCAATTTTGAAAAGCTGTTTTTGCTCTTCAATAGCCTGCTTAGTATTCTCCTGAATACGTTGTGCCTCTAATTCAGCATCTTGAATAAGTTTAAGTGCGACTACTTTCGCCTCTATTTTCTGCTGTTCGATATGAAGTCGATCAATATCATCAATTTCTAACTCTTCTTGTGCTTTTCTAAGTATTTCTTCTGGATTCACCGTTATTTCAGGTAAATTATCTTCTAATACCTGTGTAGTATTTTTTATTTGTGTTGCAAGAGCACGGTTACCTGAAAAAGAAATTTCTTCATTAAGATTTACACCAGTTAGTGTTGAGTTGTACTTTAACCCTGGGTTAACATGATAATCATAACTAAAAACGGCTCCATGACTTCTTTTTATTTCATCTTTAATATGGTCATTACTAAAACTAAATGCCTGAGGAACTTCCACAGACTCAACCTTACCACGAGAAATACCGACAGGAGATTCTGGCACTACTGTTTCATTAATCTTACTTTCACACTGCCGCTTGTTTTCTTCTACTTTTTCTACGTTGCTTTTTACTTCTTCAATTTTAGATGCTAATTCCTTATTAAAATCAAGTACTTTACCAAGCTCCGAATTCATCATCTCAGACATAGCATTCTTTAAAAAGCCCATCTCTTCCTGTAGGTTGCTAGTAACCTCTAGTCTGATTTTTTCCGCTATTTCTTCTTGCATTAAAACTTTGTTAGAAGAATTAGATTGTAATGCTGAAACTATTGTATTTTCCAAGCTAGCAGTTATCTCTCTCTTTAATTCATTTGTATTTAAACTTGATTGAACAGGAGGCTCTTTAATGACCTCTATTTTCCGAGTAGGCTCTTCGAAACAATCTATTTCTATGAGTTCATCAGAGTCAGTGGTTTCATTATCTTCATCAACTTCATCAACTGCATCAAGTTCATCGATATCAGAGATATCATCGAGATCATCAAGGTCATCAAAATCTTCAATATCATCAAAATCTTCAACCTCATCAATATCATCAATATTAAGACTTATATCAACACGCTTTTCGTCAACATCAGCCTTTTCCTCTTTGAGCAACTCTTTAATCTCAGTGACATCCTCCTCAACTTTTTCAACTTTTAATTTAGGCTTATGCTTCTTTGATTCAGTCTTAAGTAGACTCACCTCTTCTTCGATGATTGCTGTTAGAGTAATCGAAGTCTCCCCAAACCTTATTTGATCACTTAGTCCCAATTCAACAACTGCACCGGGCTCAACCCTTTTCTCATTTATTAAAGTACCATTAGTCGACTTTTGATCAACAAGTAATAACTTTGATCCAAGACGCTTTATCTTGAAATGGATACGACTAAGGTGACCATCATTTACTCTTATGTCGCACAGCTTAGAGCGACCGATAGAAATCTCTTCATTTTCAAAAGAAAATATCTTCTTTCCTGTAGGTAAATTGACAATAACCTTCGTTTTCATTCCCATATCATCTCGCGCTTCTATGAAGCTTTATCGATCTCCTCATCTTCAACGATTTCGTCTATCTGCTCATCGTATTCCTCAATAGCCTCTTGTGCGACTTTTTCAACTTCATTATTCACGATAGGTGCCACAATTTTATTGCCACTGATTTCATTTTCAACGGCATCTTCAGCAAGCGCTTCAATCGGATCTCTATGCTCATTAAAATCAGGGATATTCTTAGGCAATAGGTTGTTTGAAGAAACATCCCACGCTAGTTCCATCGTATTTTCAAACTTATTGATTGTTTTAATGTACATTTTCTCTGGGTCTAGTAGTGTATTGATAAAAGTCATGAGGACAGAAACAATTATTCCAATGATAGATGTCGACATCGAAAATGAAATCTTTGTTAGAAAATTATCCATAATTTGCTTAGCACCTTCAACATCTTCAAGTTTCATTTCGCCAAGTTCTGGTAGTGCTCCCATGATCCCTAAAAATGTTCCAAAAATACCACCAATGATAAAAACACCCGGTAAAATATTTAAAACATCATGTGTAGCACCAACAGGAATGATTCCCATGATTTTCTTAAAACAGGGATTGTTCTCAAATACATTTTT
>CAWUIU010000288.1:0-4848 GCA_963922285.1 uncultured Oligoflexia bacterium
TGATACTGTAATAGAAAGAGGCGAAAATAAGATAGTAACGACATTCTTAGTAAGAGAAGATCTCGACTTTTTTAAAGGTCATTTTCCTAGAAATCCTATTTTGCCAGGTGTGATTTTACAAGAAGCTCTTTTTCAAACTGGAGCATGTCTGATGGCCAGTGGTGAAAATGCAGGCCTAGGTGTTGTGACAAAAGTATCTAATGCAAAATTTAAATCTTTAGTTAAACCAAATGATGAGTTGGTAATGGAAGTTGAATTAACAGAAAATATTTCCAATGCTTATTATTTTAAAGGTCGAACAAGAGTAAATGGGAAAGTCGTTTGTGCTCTTGATTTTACTTGTGCCAGGATAGATGAGTAATGAGTTTCTTAAATTTTAATGATAAAACATTTCTTGTTACAGGTGTGGCAAATAGAAAGAGTGTTGCATATTTTAGCGCAAAGCTTTTACAAGAAGAAGGTGCTAACCTAATTTTTTCTGTACAGAGTGAAGATCATAAGAATAAAGTTGCAAAGCTCTTTCCTGAATCAATAGTTATCATTCTTGATGTTGAAGATGAAAGTTCGATAAATGAGCTTGGACGCTACTTAGCTGATAAGCAAGTTAAGTTGGCAGGTTTTCTACATTCTATAGCATTTGCAAATCTCTTAGAACCAAAACCATTTCATGAAACTTCTCTAAAAGATTTTACGCAGGCTATGCAAATTTCGTCATTTTCGTTGGTTCAAATATCTAACGCTATTAAAGATGTTCTTGAAAAAGATGCTAGTGTTGTAACGATTTCTATTTCTGATACTCTCGCTACAAGTTATGGCTATATGGGACCTGTAAAGGCAATGCTAGAAACAACAACAGCATATTTAGCAAAGAGTTTCTCTGAATTTTCTAAAGTCAGATTTAATGCTGTATGCTCAGGTCCTCTGAAGACCTCAGCTTCTGCAGGAATTCCTGGTTATATAAACAATTATCTCTTTGCTGAAAAGCTTACAATGAGAAAAGAAGCACTTGCGACAGATGAAGTTGCTAATACTGTTGCTTTTTTACTAAGTGAAAGGTCTTCAGGTATTAACGCGTCTGGAATATTAGTCGATTGTGGTATGCGGGCAAATCATTTTGATCAAGAAGTGGTTAATAAAGTTTCTGAATAAAAAATGGTCAACATATGTTGGGCCAATTATTGTATTGCTATCTTCTGTTAGATAGCATACTCGACCACTAAGTTTTTTGAAGTTATAATACATATATTTCCTGATACAGATCCTTTAGTACATCTCATTGATTAATCTTTATATGCTGTCTTGTTGTACTTTGTGTTATTTTGCACATAGATATTTGTACAGCAGTCACTAAAAAGATGTTGTTCATTTCTAAATTTTTCAGTCATATAGTTTTCTGACGAAACTCTACATTATTATCAATAAGCTTATAAGGTGAAGTATATTTATACATAGTAATCTTTGTTTCAGATCAGACATAGTTTCCACCAAATAGTTTTACTCGTGGGCTATACTTAGTCGATGACTATAATGAATCAATATTAGCTGAACATGTTCCTGATTTTCAATATATTGTAAGTTCCCCACCACATCTGTAGAACCTTCTATTTATCCGTAGTGGAAACCAGAAGGACAGAAATACACTCTTCATGTACTGGTGTCCCTCAAATTTAAAGCTAGCTTTGCATAGTAAGTAAATCTTATTATCGTTAGTGATAAAATATATATTTGTCTTAAATGATATGATCATCACATTTTCTAAAAAACATACTGGAGAAATAATGTCGGTCTTTTTGTAAATAGCCTATTTTTGTTGCTAGTTCTATATTATCTATCAATTATAAATTTCTATAGGACAAAAACTAAAAAATAAACTGTTAAGCTTTTGTTTTCATATGTGTGGCTTACATATTTAATTAATACTTGTAGTTGGCGATTAGTTGTATTGTATAATCTGCTACTAGAGCAAGTGAAGTTCATCTTACGCACGTCTGATCTCGATTACTTTATCTCAATAGTACGGATAGTACTCTGAGGTGAGTAGTGAGATTGATATTATTTTCTATTTTAATAATATGCTTTTCTGTGAATGCACAGGAGTTCTCTAATTTTGAACTCGTTGAAGATAAAAGTCAGAATCTCGATCGAGATGATATAAGAAACTTTTCTCCTATTTATGAGCAAATACTAAATCGCTATAGTACAGAGTATCAATCTATTGTTGATCGTCTCTCTGGTGATCAGCAAAATGGCTCGTTTGGGGGGCCAAATATGATTGGATGGCGTCATGCTGGGGACTTTAGTGCTTTTAAAATTATTTTTAATCGAACAGCGGCTCCAACTATTGAAGGTGATGGTGCTATCGTCAATGATAGTATCCTTATCGAAATTGATGCTGCTAAATTCATTGATGAATTAGCTGATGAAAATGTGATTAAAATAACTGAAGTTAATAAAAAAGCTTTTGCTGGTCTTAAATTTAGACGTGAGCTACGTTTTAATCACTTTTCTGAATCTGTCACTGAAGGTTTGCAGACAAATGCAGATCGTCTTTTTTTTATGTTTAAATATTTTAATGCCTATAACTTCAAAAGTTTAGAGGAGTATGACTATTTATTGAAAGAAGACTCTCTCGTTTTTAATGCAGGTGGACTTTATACGGCTCCAATTGGTAACACCGGGATAAGTGTCGCCACAGGAGCTCTTGCAAGTTATGAAAAGAGTTCAAAGATTACGATTCAAAAACTTGGATTTGATGACGGTAAATCATCTGATGAGTCATTAAGGGTGAATGTTGAAAATTCAAGTATGACGAAGGTCGGAGCTAATGTAAGTGTTGTGATTGATTTTTTCAAATTATTAAATTTAACTCTCTTTCAATATGACTATGTCTATGAAAATGAAAAGACAAATATTGTTTATTTTAATTTTAATGATCAGGATTTATTGGAAGAGACTAAGATTGATGAACTACAAAAAGCACTTAAGTTAAGAGAATTTGATTTAGATGTTCTTTCAGAAAATATTGTTTCTAAAGAAACAAGAGTAAAGGAAACACGGGAATCAAAATATCTTGCTTTTATCTTCGGTGGAATTAAGAAGGCCGATACAGAAAAGCGTGAAATAGTAAAGAATGGAATTTTGACGACGATATTTTCCCATACATATCGAAAACTAAAGTATACTGAAAACTTTTTTTCTAAGATAATGAATTTGTTTCTGGGTAGTATTTTAGGACAAGGTTTTTTAGCTCAAAGAACTGATGTTGTAGAGAATAAAGTCAATCTTGATTATGAATCAGAAAGAAATATCATCAAGAATAAAGAAGATTTTAATATTTTTGATAAGAATGTATTTACCATGAGTATGTCTTATCATAAAAGTTATTATCAAAATACTAAAATTAATAAAAAGAAAATTAAGAGTTCGTTGAAATCTGCTATTGAGGGATACACTGAAAGTTATGATGTTTTTGCAAAAGCTTTTTCAGATTATGATGTTCAGGCTCCTGCAGACTTTTATGTTAAAAGAGTTTTTGATAATAAAAATATGGAAAACTTTATAAGTATAACAGAAGATGAAATGAAGAGTATTATCAAGGATGCATGTAAGACAAAGTCACACACAATATTTAAAAAATTTAGATCACTCTTTTCTGGCTGTAAAAGAAAGCTTGTTAGGAGTTATTCTAGTTTCCTAAAAGAATGGGAAACAGCAAACTATGATTATGGTCTTTATAAAAAATGTAAACGTAGAACTTATAGAAAAGCAAGGTCTTTAAGTTTAAAAAGAGCTTATCTTCAAAAATGCATGGAACTATCACGAATCAAGACAAGAACAAAAAAGAGTAAAGAATTACCATTGTGGCGATTTAAAAATTTTATAGGTCACTTTCATAATTACATAAATGATAAGTACATATTTCAAGATGTCTTTGGCAACTTCTATAATTGGGGATGGTTTGAGGGTAATTTAAATGGAAGTATTCCTTATAAAAATTACTTTAAAGAAGGTATTGCTCTCCATAATATATCAACACAATTTGATGTTGATAATAATTTAAATCGAACACCGTCTTCATTAGAAGAGCAGGACTTATAATAGTTCAGAGATCGCAGCTTCGATTTGTTCTACTTTATAAGGTTTGTTAAGTAAGTAATCCACAAGTTCAAAATGTTGATTTTTCTCTACAAGATCAAGCAAGCTCATTGATTGCCCAGATGCAAAAATTATCTTTAGTCCATCAATTCGTTCTTTGTAAAGTTCGTCAAGAACTTCCTCTCCTGATAGAATAGGCATTTGATTGTCGAGGATAAGAAGGTCAAATTTTTCAGATCTAAGCTTTGTTAGTGCCTCTTTTCCATTTGATGCAACCTCAACACTATGATCTTCATCTTCTAAAAGAACACTTAGAATATCAGTAATTTCTTTTTCATCATCGACAAGTAAAATCTTCATATAAGCCTTCATAACTCTTCAAGTGACTCTTCAATTGTAACTCTTATTTTATATCCAAAATCTTCTTTAGCACTTGCATGAGAGAAGAAGTGACTTGTTCCAAGTTGAAGAGCAACAAAACGAGTCATTGGTGGATGTATATTGTATATTTTAAAAGCTTTTAGAAAAATTTCAACTATGTAGCCAATTATATATGAAGTTCTAACAGAAATTTGTTTTTTTACAGGTGGTAAATTTTTTTTACTTAGAATTCTGTTGATAAAGTCCCAAAGAATTACGGGACTTTCTTGACCAATAAAGTATGCTTTGCCATTGTTCTTAGAATCCCCTAAAAGCTCTTTAAATGCATCTATATGAGCATGAGCCGCATTGGATACATGAATAATATCAACA
>CAWUIU010000289.1:0-4845 GCA_963922285.1 uncultured Oligoflexia bacterium
ACGTGTGCTCTTCCGATCTTGGTGATGTTGTGTACGATACAACTGAGGGAGGGGTGACGGTCATCGGTGGTGGGGGAGACTTTATATCAACATATATTAAGAGTAAGCTTTTAGAAACTCTAAAAATTTTTAAAGACAGTTTTGGATTAGTTGGAGATAAAGAGTGGGTATACTATCGAGCTGTCAAAAATATCATTAAGCTTAGAATTGAAATTGATAGTAAAGGTGACTATACGAAGGATGAGCCTTATTCATTTCATGAAAAAAGTGAAACTCTTTATTTTGCGAGAGAGCTTGAACATAGTCATAATATCTCTGCAGTCGACTATGAAGGGATTTTAATCTATGCATTTGGTATTAAACTCTTTAATAAAGAATTTAAAGGTTATGATTATACAAAAGAAAAGTATACTAATGTGGAAGAATAATGCTTGAGGCTCATGAAATATTGAAAATGTACTTTGAGAGAAAGAGAATGAACAATTCTAAATATTCTCTACGTGCACTTGCAAGAGACATGGATCTCTCTCCAAGTTATATTTCACAAGTGATGACTGGGAAGAAAAAGATTAGCGAAAATAGTATTAAGGGTTTTATTAAAGTTCTCGAACTAGATGATATCGCGGTTGTACAGCTAAGTCGAACTTTGAATCCTTTACAAGAGCCTACAGAATCAGCTGTAACAAAAGAAGATATTTCGTTCTTAAATAAGTTTAGTCCTCTCGAAGAGAAGAAGTACAATATTCTTTCTGATTGGTACAATATTGCCATTTTAGATCTTACAACATTGAAAAACTTTAAAAGTGATCCTCGTTGGATTTCTGAGCATCTGGGAATAAGTGTTCTTGAGGCTGAAATTGCGTTAGAGAGATTACTTGAGTCAAAGCTACTTGAAGAAAAAAACGGGATTTATGTTAAAACTAATAATAAGATGCGTTTACCAACAACGAGATCAAAGGAAATCATCCGTAAATTCCACCAACAAATGATTAAGAAAGCCTATGATGAGCTTTATCAAAAAGTTGATGAAGAGGACTTTAAAAAGAGGCTTATTACAGGTGCAACGTTTGCGATTAATCAAAAGAAAATTAAAGAGATCCAAAAGCTCGTTCATGAAAAGTTATATGAAATTACAGGCTTAGCAACTTCTGATGATTGTGATGAGCTCTATCAGCTCAATATTCAATTCTTTCCACTCTCTAAATAATTGTAAAAACTACCTGTTCACCATCGTAGTAAACACTTTGTTTATGCATTGTCACATTGCGCTGAGAACACGTGTTATTTATCCCTCCATACAACATACACAAATAAATATTCGGAGGTATAATGAAAACATCACTTTTAGCACTATCAATACTTATGTCATCAGGAGTCGCACTGGCGGATACTAACTCAACTTCACTTGATCTTGATCTTAGTTATCTTGAGCTTACTGCAAAAGAAATAAAGAAAAGAGACAAACTTCTTAAGCCAATCTATGACAATTATGAAGAACAAAATGTAAGCTCAATGATTAATGCTATTGAGAAAATTTTTGGAATGAATGTCTACGAGAATTACTACAATAGTCAATATGTAGGGCACGAGAGAAACTTATCAGACAAAAAAGGTGTTATGGAAAATGCTGTTCGATTCTATACTTATACAGCAAATTCAAAGAGTGCTTTTGACAGAGTAGAAAGCAGAGTTTTATCACAAAAAAATACAGTTGTTTTAGAATCCACTCGTTCAAGTTGCTTAAATCATAAACTTACAAAAGGAGATAAGGACGAGTTCAGTTCAGAGTTATGTTTAAGTTCTCCTTATTTGATAAATACGCAATATGAGAAAGAATATGAAAGATCACTTTTTGGTGGTTACTATAAGAAAGGAATTTATACGACTTCAAAAAATCCAATATTTGAAGCGCCTATTATGAATACTTACATCGACGCTTTAAATAGTATGAAACTTAAGGCCCTTGATGCAACAGTTGTTTTTACAAACTCTGATATATTTGAAGAGGGGACAAAGCTTGATATTGACAATAGGAATTCTGCAGAAGTAATACCTAAGCGAGAATGTGATGAGAGTGGATGGAGATGTCAGAACGTTGCTCCAGCGAGTAAAAAATACAAGGTGATTTATCCTGATTACTCAAAACTCGCGCCAATTCCACAGCCAATTATTTATATTTCAAAAAATGCTGATTATGCAGATATTGAAGAATTAATTGCTGAACACGCTCACAAAATTTATGCCTATAATAAATTATTCAACGAAACTCTCTTGCCTTCAATTACTGATCTTAACAAAGTACTAAGAAAGTTCCCTAACTTCTTAGAAGATGTTAAGAAGTCTGGAAAAACAGTGTCAAGAGAGAATCTACTAAATGCAATGAAGATGGCAATGCTTGATGTTGCCTATGGGACAGCAATTGTTGGGGGCGCGGTTGTAACAGGTCTAGCAGCTGTAGCTGCAGCACCTATTTCATTATCTGTGATATTTGCAACTCCAAAACTTTATACCCTCTTTGTGAGTCAAGTCGTGATCTTCTTATAATAAAAAAAGTAGTGGAAAGCGAGCAAAGATAAGGACACCGAGGATGGTGTCCTTTTTTACATTTTAACATATTGTTTACTAGACCTCTTAGGATGCTGTTAGTTATTGACTATATCTGTCAGTGACTATTTGACCAGAACTTAGGATCAAAAGTGCACTGTTGTATAGGGTTCCACGTGTGAATGCTTCTAAGCTATTGATTATAGATGTGACAGGTTTGGCATTGCCATTGCTCCTATTTTCAGTGACGAACAGGAGGTTTCATATGAAAAATAATTCATCACTCATTATAGGTTTAGCATTATCAGTTATAATTGGAACATTCTTAAGTTTAGTTCCAACAGAATCAAACTCTCGTACGGTGGCAGGGGTATTTGATAAGCCTAGCAAAAAAACAGCCTTAGAGAAGCTCGTAGAATTTAGTCCGAGAACTCATGTGTATGTTCAAAAAGATAAATTTAACTAGGGTTAACAGAATAGGGAGTTATAAATTAAAAAAGGCCACAATTGTGGCCATTATTTTTTGAGCCTGTTTATTTTTCGCTATTTTAGATAGCCCTTTGGAATCTTGCCTCTTCACGCTCTCTTTCTTCTGCGTGAGTAATACAAAGAAATGCCCATGGCTGTTTTTCAAGTCTTTTTTCATTGATTGGTTCGTCGCAATCCTCGCAAACTCCAAAGCTTCCATTATGAATTCTTTCTAGCGCTAACTCAATATCTCTTAATTTCTTAATTTCACGAGCACGCATATTGAAACTAACTTGTTGGTTTACAACATTTTGGGCAATATCTGCTTCGTCAGGTAGATCGTCCGAAGAGATTTGTAAATCATCTGTTCTCTTCAATGTACCGTTGTTTAAAATTTCAGTCTTCATTGCGAGAAGTTTTTCTTTAAAATACTTCAGTTTTTCTTCTTTCATCAGAATCCTCCTTGAGAAGCAAGCTCAATTACAGACATAAGGTCTGTGCTTATCTTTCTCATTTTACTACATGAGTCGAAGCTCGCAAGAGCAATAGATTTCTATATCTTTTTTGCCTAGCGTGAGTTTTATCTGATCTTGGCGATCTAGAAATTAACTTCTCGTCCTTTCATGGCGGATATCTTAGTTCTATGTGGTGTTAGAGCCAATAAATTTCGCAAAATATGAGGTTTTTAGTGTGATATTAATGACATAGAACGTAGAGACATTTATTGAACCAGTGGATAAAATTTCCAAGAAGTGGCAACTTTTTAAGTAGTGGAGTGTGAATAATGGATAAAAGAGATCGGGCAAAAGCCGTTGGTCATATACCTTCAGGCCTTTTTATTGTGTGTGCAAATGATGGTGAAAATAAAGATGGTTACCTTGCAAGTTGGGTTCAGCAAGTATCTTTTGATCCTCTGATGATTGCAGTTGCTATTGGTAAAGGCAGAGCTGGATATGATCATATAATGAGTAAGAAAACTTTTACTGTTAATATCGTCGGTAAGCATGACATGAACTACTTAAAACATTTTTGGAGTGGCTACCAAGAAGAAGATAATCCATTTCACAATGGTGAACTAGATCATGAAATAAGTGATAATGGGGGAATTATTCTTAAACAGGCGAAGTCAACAATTGAATGTCAGATGGTAAGTAAGGAAATTCCTGGAGACCATGAGATTGTTTTTGCAAAAGTTATTGCTTCATATGTTCATGATGAGAAGGCAGAAGTAAAAACTCATATAAGAAAATCTGGAATGGACTATTAAATGAATGCTATTAAGTTATATGGATCTTTTGCTTCGCCTTTTGTTAGAAGAGTAAGAATTTTACTTAATGACAGAGAATATGAGTTTATTCCGACTAACGTTCTTTCGAGTGAAGGAAGAGAGTTTGTTAGAAAGTATAATCCTACAGGTCGAGTTCCCTTTATTATTGATGGGGAAGAAGTTGTCTGGGATTCTCTGCTTATCTTAGAATATTTAACAGGAGAACAAGTACCTTTAAATGAAAAGAAGAGGTTAACTCTATTGAACGATTTAACTGATGCCGGTTTACAACTCTTCTTACTTCGTCGTTTTGGAACTGATGTAAATGATGAAGGAGAATATTCTAAGAATAATTTAGAACGAATAGAACTTATTTTTGATTATTTTGAGAATAACGTAACATCACTTGAGAGAAATTCTGGTGATTGGCTTATGTGTACACTTGACTGGTTTTCTTATCGGGAAGTTTATATGTGGGAAAATCGTTTTCCAAAGTTAAAAAAATTCTATGATGAGCACATCACAGCAGATGTATTCGAAAAAACAAACCCAAGAAACGACTAGGA
>CAWUIU010000290.1:0-4834 GCA_963922285.1 uncultured Oligoflexia bacterium
TGTGTCACTCTTGAGTGGCGACAATCTCCACATATTGTAATAACTTTTTTATTTTTACCCGTAGGGTTGTTTTCAAAATATTCATTGAGCGTGAATAAGTCGAGAAGGGCCTGGGTTGGATGTTGATTAGTTCCGTCTCCGCCGTTGATAATTCTAATTGGAGGATGTTTTTTAAATTGTTCAAGAAGGTGTGATTCCTTCGTGCGAATAATACAAATATCGACACCTTGATAATAGAGAGTTAGTAGTGTTTGCTCAAGGCTTTCACCTTTTTTTAAAGATGAATTTTCTGCTTGAAAGTCAATATGGTAACCTCCAAGCTTTTTTACGGCCATTGTAAAAGAGTGTTTTGTCCTAGTTGAATGTTCTAAGAATGAAGTTGCTACAGTAAGAACTTTTCCCAAGGGAAGACGGCTCGGATCTTTATTTTTTAAAGCTTTTGCTCTTTCGAGAAGTGAATCAATATGGGACTTATTAAGATCACTTATTGATTCGAGAATAGAAGGAAAACCATTCATGACATTCCTTACTTTGTATGATTAATTAGTTAGAATAATCGTAGATGAACATATGTTTGATGGCCATGAAAAATAATGAAAAATTTAAAATAATTGAAAATAATATTCAAAAGGAAGCTCTGACTAATGAGGTCAAGGGGAATTTGTTTGAATACCTTGTGGCGCAAGGAGTTGCTCGTTCTCTAGGTGTTGAGTCCGCATTTGTAAAAAATGCTGATCGTGGCCTACATGAGACACTAAGATATTATCAGGACTGGTTACGAAAAAATCAGCCAGAACTTTTAAAAAAATTACCAGCTTTAGCGACACCTCTTGTTGATAGAATTATTTCTTACGCTCATCAATATATAAGTTCTAAAGTTATTAATGTTCTTGTTCTTGGGAAAATAGCAGCAGGGCACCACCAAGATCAGTTTGCAGAAGCTGATATTATAATTGTATGTGAGAATGAAAACATCCCATTCAGCATAAAGTTATCTAAATCTCATGCCTTTTTAAATACAAAGAGTGCAGGTGTAAAAAGTTTCTTTAGTCGATATTTTGAATTATTTGGTGACTCAAGCTTCAAACAAGATATTTTAAACGATGTTATCGATAAGTCATTTCAAAACTTTGGTAATAATCTTTATCATAGAAGGGGTCTTGACTTTCAGGGACGATTTGATCACATGTGGAAATGGTCTGAACTACCTAGTTCTCTTAAGGATGATGATCGAGTTTCATTTGATGAATTTTTGCAAGAAGTCTTATTAAATTTGCATAAAAATGTAACAGAGCTTTTAAAAGCTGATCAATCACTCTTTTTAAAATGTCTAATGCCTCTTATGGGATTTTCTAATTTAGATGTCATTCAAGCTGGAGTGTTTCATCGTAGTAAAAAGAATGAAGGCTATATTTTTGAAAAAGCATTTGTAAAAGACTCTTCTCAATATAAATCAGTAAAGATTGAGGAATTAGATGGTAAGAAGTCTTCATTTAATATATATCTTGATAATGATATTTTACAGATTCGTTTAAAGCCAATGAATAAATTTACAACGGCATCATATAAAGTGAATTGTGCGGTTAAATACCAAGAAGATAGTGAAAAATAACTTGATTTCTTAACTCAATCTTGTAACAATTTTCACAAATCTTACAAAAATACTACGGAAAGGAGTCTGTGGTGAGATATATCATCCTTATTATAATGCTGTACGCATTTTCTTTTTTTAGAACAGAAGCAAGAGAGCTTACTTTTAAAGAAAGTACATTGCTAATTAATTTTGATAAAATCAATACTGTTAATAAGTATTCACTCAAAAATATTGTTGTTGAAGAACTTTCTCTTGGTGAGTTCTTAAGTTACAAAGTCCTCAAAAACTCTTGTCGACCGCTTGATGAACTATTGGCAAAAATCAAGAATGAGGCAGATGATTTTCCAGAACAAGATAAAGTCTTAGCACCACTTGTGTCAGTATGTTCACAAGGAGTTATTGGCCTTGTTGATTTAAAGATTGGACAATCACAAAAATAAGCTCTAAGTTTCTTTTTATGAAGTTAAGAGTTTTTATAGCAGACACATTTGATCCTTGGTTTAATCTAGCAACAGAAGACTGGATATTCAATGATATGGACCCCGCGTACAAAGTTCTCTTTCTTTGGCGTAATGAAAATACTGTCGTAATTGGAAGATTTCAAAATCCATGGACAGAGTGTCGTGTTGAAGAGATGAAAAGAGATGGTGTCAAACTTGCTCGCCGACAAAGTGGAGGAGGTGCAGTGTTCCATGATCTTGGAAATACTAACTTTACCTTCATGTCTTCTAAAGATGACCATGATAAAGAGGCGAATAACAAAATCATCCTAAATGCCTTAGCACGCTTTGGTATAGATGCAAGCGCTTCTGGTCGCAATGATATTGTTGTCGAGAAAGAAGACGGTCCAAGGAAAATCTCTGGCAGTGCATTTAAGCAAAAGAAGGACCGTGCCTTTCACCATGGAACCTTGCTTATTGATGCTAATTTATCTCGCCTTGGAAACTACTTGAATCCTAACAAGAAAAAGCTAGAAGCAAAGGGAATAAAATCAGTACGTTCACGAGTGGCAAATCTCGTCGAATTTAATAGCGAAATTAACCATGAGAACTTATCAAAGGTAATCATTGAAGAGTTTTTCAAATATTATCAATCTGAATGCGAGATTGAGTATCTCGATTTTGATTACTTGCAAAAACAAGAGTCTTTGCAAGTATATTATGAGAAGCTTAAGGATTGGAATTGGCGCTTTGGTGAAACTCCAAAGTTTTCTCATCTATTAGAAGCTCGTTTTGACTGGGGTCTGATTGAGATGCATATCGATTCTCATAAGGGTTTAATTAAAGATGTGAAGATTTTTACAGACTCTCTTCATCCTGAAATGATTGAGTTATTACAAAAGAATCTGATTGATAAAAAGTATCATCCTCAAGGTGTAAATGAAGCAGAAGTATAACAAAATCTGAGTTGCCGATGATCACCAATATTCTAGTTGAATTTGAAGAGTGGTTAATCAGGGAGATTGCTTAGTTGGCTTAACAATCATGGCCTGTATCGTCGTTATTTGAGACTGTAGTGTTGTGTAAACACTGTTTATCTGATTTCCAAGTCTTTGCTCCATATCACTTAATTGCCTTTTAACATCAACTATGTCTTTCTGTATATCCTGCTTAAGATCGCTTTTAATTTTTTCGATGGCCATATTTATTGAATCGAAGTTATTTGACTGGGTTTGTTTTAACGTCTCTTGAACCTTTTCTATTTGTTTTATTATCTTAGCTAATTTATCGGTTTTAGTTTTACGATAATCTTTGGTAAAAGTTTCCATGACCTTCTCAAGATTCTCAATACGCTGTCTTCTCGAATAACCTTCCCATTCTTTTGCATTAAACTCTTCTACTTCAGTTGCATGTATGATTTGTGTATAAGAAATAATTAATAAAATAAATAGATAGTTGAAAATATTCATGGAATAATAGTGTCTAATTATTTGTGCGAAGACAAGTTCTTATGGTTGGTAATTTTTGCAAAATAAATATGATCTCCTCTATTCACATATAAAAAGTAATAAACTCATTTATTTGCTAGGTGTTTTAAGTGTTGCTCTTTGTAATGTTGCACAAGTGTACTTTGCCAGAGGTATGGGCTATGTCGTTGACTTTTTTAATAAAGGAAGTCTTCCTGATATTTTTAATCAAGTTAGTGAAAAGGAACAATTCTTTTATCTATTTTTAAGTCTCGTACTGGCAAGAGTTGCACTCTTTTTTGGTCGTTTTGGTTGGAGGCTCACACTTGGTCGCCAGTCTCATAAAATAGCAGGTGTATTAAAAAATAAGCTATGGTTTCATTCAAGATACTTTTCAAATGAAGACCTCGTTGATGAATACCCTAAAGGTGTTTTAATGAATCTGGCCAATAGTGATGTAAATCAATCGAAGTTTATCTTTGGTTTTACACTCATTGGAATTATCGACGTTGTTTTTCTCACATTATTCACTCTTTTTAGTATGCTCTTGATTAATGTAAAATTAACTCTAGTTTCGCTATTTGTTCTAATGGCAACTCCAATTGCCATTAGAAAGTTATCGCAATTAGAGATGCAAAGATATGAAACTGCTCAAAAATACCTTTCTTCTTTTAATGACCTTGCTTCTCAATCTGTCTCAACCATAAAGTTGCAAAAATTAGGTCGACTTTCTGAGTTTTGGTATCGAAAATTAGTTGAAGCTAGTGAGGACTACAGACAGAAGCGTCTTTCTGCTCAATTGACATCACTTAAATATATACCTTATATGTCAACGGCATCGATAATGTCTTACCTCGTTCTTTTCACCCTTGGTATTTATCAATTCAATAATGATTTAATTACAGTTGGCGAGTTTGTGGCGATGCAGGGCCTAATATTCTTGCTTCAAGATCCTTTAATGGAACTTGGGTATGTCATTTCTGATTGGAGAAAGTCGGCGACAAGTTTAAATAGACTTTTTACTAATTTCACTAATGATAAAGTTGATTTTTTACTACAAGATACAGGCTACGAAGTTAAAGATAGTCGACCAGTTTTTGAAGTAACTGATTTAAACTTTTCATATGGTGAAACACCAATATTTAAAGATTTAAATTTGTCTGTCTACAAAGGCGAAAGAATTGGGATAAAGGGCAGAATAGGGACAGGTAAGTCTACATTATTAAATATTCTATCAGGTCTTGAGAGAGGATTTGAGGGAAGTTGCCTTCTTGGAGGATATGATTTTTCAAGGTATTCACATAACTATTTAAGAGAGCTGATCGCCATCGTTC
>CAWUIU010000291.1:0-4825 GCA_963922285.1 uncultured Oligoflexia bacterium
TTTTCTGAGAAAGAACTCGAAATCGTCTATTCTTTTTACATATAATCCTAACTCGATTTTTCAAATAACCTTCATCTAACCATTAAAACTGGCAAAATTAAATCAAACAAAGATTTAAAGTCATTATAAAACGCAAGGAGAAGGCTTTATAAAAACTATTCTTGGAGAAATTCAAGCAGACACAGTAAAGTTAAAAGGTATGATTGAAAAAAATCAGAAAGTTTACACTGCAAGAGTAACCTCTTCTGTAAATGGTACTCAAACAATTACCAGTTGTGAAAAATTAACTCTGAAGCTAGACTATGCCCCGTTAACGGGACAGCTCGTCCCTATTTTTCAAAATAGGACAACGAACTGGTTATATTTAAATATAATAGCCTCGGACTCTTCGGGGCTTTTATATCGTAACTTTTCGCTTAAAGCTTATCTTACTTCATTAAGAGATTATTTGTCCTGTATTGATTAAACTCTTCATAATCGAACGGTTCACTAAGAAGTTGATTTATCAGTCAAAACACAAAATTGTTTACACTCCCTATAGACTATTTCTCTATAGATTTTCGAAAAACTTCTTCAACTTTTGGCATTTGAGATTCGTAAATTTCTCTCTCCCTTAGGTATCTTAGTTTATCGTAAACCTCAGAGCCAAAGAACGATCTCTCATCTCGGGTAAGACAACTTCTTAGTGCATTCATAGGACGACATAACTTTCGCACAAAACTCTCTTCTGTCTTGTCCTGTTTCTTAGGTATATCGGCAGCCTCTTTTTCTCTAACAATATCAGTTACAATTTCCTGAAAATTTGACTGACTGTATCTCAGAATTTCCTGAAGTGTCATAGGCCTTTTGATTGCTTCTTCGACACGAGCTCGTAACTCTTCATTAATAGCACTTGAAGCCCTAGGCCCCTCACTCAAGACCTTCTCTCTCTCGACTTTGATATCATCTTTATAAATTGTTTTTACAGCCTCTTCGCAATTGAAAATAGGAATTTGATTTCTGAATGCTTTAAATGAATTAACCTCATACTTATTCATAAAATTAGCCCCCTCATGAATGAGGCCTTCACCTATTCTTCCATTGTAAAGATCTCCCCTTCTATTTATCTCTACACACATTTTTTCTTTTGCAGTCTTTTTCTTTTTAAAGCCCTCGATAAACTCTTCTCTGGATAATCGAGTCGTCATATAGTCACTCACAGATCCAGTATAGTTCGTACGCATATATTCATCATAAACCTTCCAGCGTACTTCAATATATTCGTCAGGTATTGCAAAATAAGAACAATCTAACTTCTTCTCAAGATACTCACCACAAATATCTTCTTCATCGTAATACTCATCAAAGACCAAAATGGGTTCGATTTTAAAGAGATCAGCAACGCCACCATCTTCTTTGATCTTCTCTTTATTTTCATAGTGCAATTTACAAATCTCAGTACTTCCTAAAATTCTCTTGAGTTCATCATAATTAAGAACACTACTCATTGTCAGAGCAAAGGCTTCTTCAGGGTTATCTGCTCCAGTGGAGCAATTTTTACTCATCTCTTTAACTCGACTCATAACTTTTTCAAAGTTTCTTCTAAAAACTTCGTCTGTCCATGCATCCTCAGTCGTATCTATCGTTCCCTCATACAAGCCTGTGCTCATAGGAAGAGCAGGATTATACCTCCATGAAAGAGGTTCAAATTCCTCTTCTAGCATAACTAAAACTCTAAAGATTAAATTTTCAAAGTCTTTATCGACAATTGACTCTGCAAACGCCTGATCGATTAATAAACTAAGTACGTTGAATGAAATTTCTCTTTTTAAAAGACTTCTTATGTAATGCTTTTTTTCAGCTGGAGAAAAATTATTGAAAAAATATTTCTTCTTTTCAATACCAATAGAAACAAATCCATTTAAGACATCTCTTAGCTCAATATTTAAAAAAGTTTGCTTTATTTTTATTTCAAAGCGCGGGCCAAAGGCCTTGATCTGTGGAAGCTTATTCTTTCGCGCATTTTTATTATAAGTATTAACTGCTTCTAAGAATGGTTTGTGAGTATTTTTTCGAAACTCACTTAGCAGAAATTTATCCACCAGTAAATTTAAATTTTCACCTCGTGTTGTCGAGAAAACAGAAGAAGCCACTAAAAATATCGTTATACAGTAAAAAATACGCATCAAATATCTTTTCGGATACTTGAACAAGTTACTTTAGTATTATTTATATAGTATAATCAATCACTTATCTAAGATAACCACATGAGCATGAGACTGTTGAGACTCATTATACCGCTTCTTCTTAGCCTCTCTAATCTTCTTCTTCTTAACTCTATTTTGGTGAGCAGCTTCTCTTTCTTTATAAGCTTCTTCTCTAATTTTCTTCTCTTTAAGTTTCTTAGTTTCTGCAATATTTTTAAGAGACTCAAAGTATGTATCACGACGAAACTTGTGAAAATTATCATCATCAGCAAGAGTACCTGGCTGCGCTCCTTTCTTCTTTAATGAGATCGATTTCTTAGATGAGAAATATTCTTTTGGCTCATCACTATTTCCAATCAAACCAATAGCTCTTTCAAGTTGCTTCTTTGATAGAAGGCGATAATTTCCAGGAGCAATTCCCTCGACCGCGAGACCACCAATTGCAATCCTCTTAAGCTTATCAACAGTAAGATTTGCTGCTTCACACATCTTTCTAATCTCTCTATTTTTCCCTTCACTGATTCTAAACTCTAACCAAGTCTTTGTCTTGAGCTGACCGACAACTCTTACAGACTTTGGCTTGGTAAGAGAACCATCGATCATAACACCTTCTCTAAGATTGTGAAGGATTCTCTCATTTACAGAGCCAAATACTTTTACTTCATAAACTTTTACGACATTTGAGCTTGGGTGAATGATATTATTCGCAAGTTCGCCATCATTTGTTAGAATAAGAAGACCTTCCGATAAGTAATCAAGTCTTCCAACAGGATAAATTCTTTCACTAATTTCTTGGCAAAGGTCTAAAACTGTTTTTCTTCCCTCTGGATCATTAACTGTTGTCATAATCCCACGAGGCTTATTCATAACCATATAAATCTTTTCAACAGCACTTAAATCTGCAATTTTTCCATCAACTAAAACTGCATCCTTATGAGGAACAACTTTAACACCAAGCTCTCTAAGAACTTTTCCATTAACAGTTACTCTACCTTGTACAATTAAATCTTCGGCTTTTCTTCTAGACGTGATACCGCAATCTGCGATGTATTTTTGTAAACGAACTTCTTTCACTTAGCTTCCTTGGTAATCTGCCTCACGGCGGTTTAATAATGTTGCTGAGTTATATAAGAAGGATCACGTTTTTACAACTCTCGTCATAAATAATTGATTTCCTTAGTAAATCTTACATAATTTTTGAGTTATTTTAGATACTTACCGATAAAGACAATGTGAAAGTACTAGCACTTCTCCCTATTTTCGCTATCTCATATTCTTGCTCGTCAGGTATCAAGATTTTTCCCACAAGAACTCCCACAAGTGAGACTGTTTCCAATTGCTATGCAGATGTATCTAGCTTCGCCAGAAGAGCTCACCAACTCCCAGTTGGAAAAATCCATCGATACGAAACACCCGAAACCATTGAAATTTCAACAAAAGCTTACTCACAAATTAATGAATGGAACGTATTCAATGTTTTCTCTCATCGCTACGAAAAAGGCAAAGAATTCTTTGGCACAAAAGCTGTCATCTTAGAGCATGACGACCATTACACTCTTAAGTTTTGGGCTACAGGCAAAGATGGTACTGGAAACAATATACACCATAGAGATGCGCTCGCAACAATGCTTTCGGCAAAGACAGAACGCTACCTTGAACGAGAACAAGAAAATCAGTGGGAAGTCGCATTTAACGAACAAGATGAATTTCTTAATAGAGGACGCCGAAATGATTCCTATAGTGATTCACTTCTAGAGAGATCAATGGGCCTTCAATTTACGATGAAGAACAACAGAATCATTTATATTGACTTTGACTCATCAATGACTTCTGCTCAAGTACAAAGAGGAGTAGGAATCAATAGCCAAAAAATTGTACTAGCTCTAAAAAGAGTTCTTTTAGATATAGATTCGAGCTTATTAGATCTAAAAAATATAAGAATTAAAGGACTCAATAGACTCATCGAACAACATATTATTAAAAGAAGTGAGCTGCAAAGCCAAATAGATAAAGCCCTTGAAGAACAAGGACTTAAACGTGTTAAAGTGATTGATTTTAATCGTAGTGATCGACTAGGCTATGATAGTGAATCTGAATCATCGCCTTCAATATTATTGTCCTTCATAAAGCTTAGATCAAGATCTAAGTCCTTCGCACTCTCAACCATATTTTCCACTTGAGTATCAATCTCATTAGCAACTGATTCTTCTTGATGATCATCAATATCGTCTAATAGAGACTCTCCACCCATTAGCCTTGAAAATGCATCATCTAATGCTTTGGCTAGATTTGCTGCTTCATCATCACCATTTCCTAAGAGTTCAACAACTTCCTCCTTAACTTCTTCTGGTGTTTCAGGAGTTTTTTCTAATGTCGCATCAAGATCCATGTCAACATTGATACTTTCAACTTCAGAAAGATCAATTTCTTCAAAATCTTCTTCTTCAGAGACAGGCTCATCAACAATTGCTTTACCCGTATCAAGATCAATCATTTCAAACTCTTCTTCCTCTTCTTCAGGAACATTAAATGGTCCATCCTCAAGGTTTCTAATCACATTTGCTTCCGTTATTGCAGTAAACACTTCAGAAACAACTGACTCTTTATTTGCCTTTGAAACTAGTGTCTTATCAAGAAAT
>CAWUIU010000292.1:0-4823 GCA_963922285.1 uncultured Oligoflexia bacterium
ATGGTGAAGGAAAAGACTGGGGAGTCGCTCGTTACAAAAAGAATAGAATAACTGGAAAGTATCCTGGAGATGTTCATGGATACTATCCTATAAACTTCACCAAAGTTCCGCAAAAAGGTGATATCCTGAGAATTACTGGCTATGGCGTTGATGAAAATAATCCAGAAATCTCTTTTTCTCAACAAACAAATACAGGTGAAATGCTTGGAACAGGTGGCTGGTTAAGAAGAAGCCTTATCAAACACAATGTTGATACAATGGGTGGAAACTCTGGATCATCAGTTATTCTTGAAAACACAGGTGAAATCATAGGTGTTCATAGTCATGGTGGATGCAACTCTTGGGGGTCGAACCAAGGGACTCTTATTGCTGCACATAAAGTATTTCAACAAGCTATTAAGCAGTGTCTTGACTGGGAAAGAACTCTCCCGTAGATTCACATAAATCGAAATTGAGGTAAGAAATGGAAAAATTCATTGAACAAATAATTAGTAATTTAGAATCAAATGGTTTCCCTACAAAGAGAGTTTCTCTTCCAACAGAGAAGATGTTTGAAATAGCTGATAATAAAGGCTTTAGCTTTAATGCTGTTCTCAATGAAATGCGTGAAAAGCATAATATCAACTCAGTTATTGAAGGTGAAAAGGTTATCTTCTCACACGAGTATGAAGAAGAGGGACCAAGAATTCCAAAAGAAGACATGTATAAACAAGCTCAAGATATGATGTCACAAATGACTCCTGAAGAGCTTAAGAAAATGCAAGATATGATAATGAATATGAGCCCTGAGCAAAAAGAAGAAATGATGAAGAAGGGAAAAGAGATGGGACTTATTTAGGAACATCTCTTGTCCAAAACCACTCTTCATAAATCATATTATCTTATTACCCTAAGTTATATTGGAGCCAGATACTTTGGCTGGCAAAAGCAGAGTGAGCTGAAATCAGTTCACTCTATTTTTGAGAAATCTCTCGAAAAAGTCTTAAACGAACATACAATGAAAGAAGTAACCTTCCACTCTCTTGGTTCATCTCGAACAGATGCCAGAGTCAATGCCCTAGGACAGCGAGTGAAAGTTAAGCTCGTTGACTTTCGAATGGATGCTAGCAAATTAAAAGCTGAGCTTAATAAAGCTCTTCCCCTCGATATTCATGTGGAAGCGATCGAAGAATCAACGAAAGAATTTAAAGTTATAGCTGACGCCAAATCAAAAGAGTATTTCTATCTCTTTACTCATGGCAAAGAATCAACACCATTTAACTATCCATACATTACCGTTTTTGAAGAAGAACTCGACATTATGGCCATGCAAGAAGCGGCAAGACTCTTCATAGGTAAATATGACTTCGAAAGATTTAGCTATCGTCATGGAAGCTCTAATACGGTGAGAGAAGTTTTTGACTGTACAATTGTCAAAGACTACCATTTAGACTTTGGGGCTCTTAAAATTATCACTCCAGCACTCGTTATACGCGGTGATGGTTTCGTTAAGCAAATGGTTCGAATTATCATGGGAACATTGGTCAACGTGGGGCTTGGGAAACTCTCCCACGATGATATCCAATCAGCCCTAAACCTCCAATCAGACCTTCGTCCAGGCTTTATTGCTCCACCACATGGGCTGTTTTTAAAAGAAATCAAATACTAAAATAATTTGGCAAAGAACATGTTTTTATTTCTGATAATTCTTTCTTTTGAGAATTGTCCCAAACCTTATTCTTCGTAAAGAGATGAAGCTTTCGACCATTTTCGATAATATAAAAATTAAGTGCAGAAACCCTCTCAACAAAGAACTCACTTTTAGGTTCCCCAACTGGTGGCTCAAAGTATAGGCCAAACTTATTATAGTCCATCATGACAGTAAATTTTTCGCCATTTGCATGAAGGACACCAAACATATTTGAAAACTCAATAGTACCAATATTGATACTAATATAATCTTCTCCTATTCTAAATCTCTTAAACATATCATATGGACTGGCCATAACGCTTGTATCATGTGGGTAGAGCTGCATTCTAAAAATGTTCACGCCTAAATCATCCTTAACGATGTACTTAGCCTCAATAGGTTTCAACTCTTCTTCATTTTCACCTGTTTGTAATAATAGTTCATAGGAAGTTGAAACCTTTCCGACGGGAGAACGATTCAAGAGTTTATTGAAAACAAGGTCTTCATGAATAGATCCAGGTAAATACATCTGCCCCTCTTCACCTTTCGCTAAACAAACATCACAGAAAACGAGCGTATCCTCTCGGTCAATATTTCTTTGAGCTTCTAAGACTTCATGATAGTAACGATCATCTTGATCATTTCCAAAAGGATCCCAATAAATAACGTCGTTTACGATATCACCTTTCATTATGGTATTTGGCTTATGAGGATTTCCAAATGTATGCCCTATTTCATGAAGAAGGATCATGTAGAGGTTATGTGCTTTGTCCCAAACATTTCCGTGATTAGTTGTTGGCGTTTTAAAGTCCTTCGCAATCCAAATCAGTCCCTTAGACCATCCCTTTTCCTCATATTTTTCTTCACGATAAGCAAGGCCCAATGGGTAATTAAACTTCGCCTTAATTTTATTCAGTCGAGGTTCATTCCACTCACCAATAAAGATTTCTAAATCAGGCTTAGCACATGAAAATTTAATATCCATGACATATCTAAACTCTTCATCTGTTTCTTCATCATAGACTTTCTGCTCAATGTATTCATTCCACTGCCTATAAACTTTTCTAATCTCATTCTGTGTTCTTTCTTGTTCAAGATTAGTATCTGATTCGATTTTTAGACAAATATCGATATGAGGTTTATGACCTTTTAAAAACCATGCAGTCCCAGCAAGATACTCCGGATGGTCTGCTCCACCGCCATCAACCTCGCCTTTTTTATGATAAGTTCCAGCAAAGGAATAAAATTGTAATAGAGATAGAACTGATAAAATTAAAACCTTCATGGTTTAGCCTCAAATAAATCGATGTTTAAACAATATAATTCTTCGCACTCTGATGGCCCAACAACTTTATAAAAGTCTTCAAGGAAACTTCCAACTTTATCCTTTACCACTTCAAAGTCTTTTTTGCTGATAACCATTGGCCCTGTATAGAACAAGTCCTCTTGTTTCTTCCTGGCCTGGGCAGAAATTCCTTGTAGTCGCCAATTCCTGTGATGATTTAAAACGAGTGGATCACTCTTTGGTACGTGAGTCTTCTTACCAATTTTCAAACCTTCTTCATCATGAATCACAAGACCTGTAGAAATTAGAAAATCAAGAATTTCATTGGCCTTATCTTCTTCAATTCCCAGATGACTTGCAAGTGTCTTCGTATCACTGACACCTTCTAAGGTGGTCGCAAGTCTAACGATTGAATAAATAGCATCAGAATAAAAACGTGCTTTTTCATGTGGCTCAAGCGTTGTCTTTACTTTTAGTCTATTTTCTAAATCGAGAGCTTCTTCCCTTTGAACTTTTAATTCACCACTAAAGTGTTGGCGTAACTTGAAATCTCCTGCTCTTGAAAATTCTACCATTGTTAAAAAGAATCTTCTCTCACGATGCTCAAAACCATAATGGTCACAAAGACGAAGAGCCTGTTCAAGATTAAGCTCCCTTTCACCATTAAAGATCTGACTAATTAAAGTTGAATGACATTGGAGCGCTTTTGATAATTGAAGAAATTGGCCACGCCCGGACTTGGGCATGGCCTTGATATATTCATTAATGTACTTCTTGTAACAAGTGTAATCGTATATCTTCATTATCTATAATAGTCTTGCATAGTCATTGAAACATTGGCTAGACCCATCATATCGAATTCATAGCTATAAATACTTCCAAGTAATGTTTGATTTTGAAAGAGCTTAACATTCACATTTGCATAGAAACCACCTGACCACTTCAGTACGAGATCTACATTTTTTACAACGATTGATTCACTATTAAATTCAACAACTTCAAAAGCTGAACCGACAATCTCTGCCTCATACGGCTCTTCTTCATTAAACTTCTGGGCGACACTTTCATTTGCATTTTTTGCAATTCCAACACCTTGATTTAATAAGAGCTTAATATAATTCCCGCCCTTATTATTAAATGTTTGAGCTGTGTAATAAAATTCACCTTCATCTGAACCACCTGAGAAATTAATGAAAGAAATCTGCTCATCTGTTTTAATTACTTCAAGATCAGCATAATCTAATTCACACGCATAACCATCTTCTTCAACGATACAGCTTGATACTGATTGGCTTACGTACTCATTTTGCACAAAGGCCTTATTAAAACTTGTGTGACCGATAAAATCATCCACTTCACCAAGAACCCCTTGTGGATCGACAAAGTTTAGTGCAGAAGTGTTAAATGTTAATAGAATAGTTGCTAATTTTACTAAGTTTTTCATGTTCTCCTCCTTGAGAGTTTTGTTAGTTGTTTTGTTGTTAAAACCAGTATCGTGCAGAATTTGATGACAAAATAGATAATTATTGCCATGAATCAAGCCCATTGTTTACATTTTTGTAAAGAAAATGACGCAAAGCCAGTTAAAAAGATATCGCGAACCTACTAAATTCAAGTTAAAATCTTCTCGAAGTTTTATTGATATTGAATTGAAAAGGATTGAGAAATGTCATTGAAAGATGCGCTATTAAAAGCCGGTATTAAATCTTCAAAGAATGAAAACGAAAGACAAAAACCTAAGAAGCTAAAGAGCAAGACTGAAAAACATCAGCAGTCGAGAAACTTCTGTGAAGTTTGTAATCTTATTCATCCAGATGTTGAGAGATTTAAACATAGAATTCCTCTACTTGATGCTGAATGGATTTGTCT
>CAWUIU010000293.1:0-4798 GCA_963922285.1 uncultured Oligoflexia bacterium
CCATAAGACTTGAAGAACTTAGTTCTCCGCCATTCATTGTAAGCGTTCTAAGCTGTGGCACTCTCACCACCTTTACATGGCAAAAGCCAACAGGAGGACCACCTTGTGCAGACGCAGCTAGATAACTCGATTGAAAATCAGTAAAGCGAGAATCATAAACATCGACAGAAATATTAGTCGTCGTATTTATGCCAACTACCTCGCCATAAGATCTAAAGCCAGGAGATACGCTCACACAAGGAGGACTAGGGTCATTATATTCATGAAAAATATAAACATCTCCCCCCATCGACACAGGCTTCATTTGAAACCCACTGCTATCCCTTGGATTAAAGGAACTTAGAGAAGTAGTTGTGCCATTATATTTAAAAATTTGAAACTCAATTCCATCATTTGCCCAAAAGTAAACATCAGACCCATTGAGAGTAAAGTTCTTTGGGTTAGAATCAAATGAACCAAAATTTAAATCCGCTACCATTGACGTCCCAACAGTTGAAAGATCACTTATCCAAAATTCGCTACCGTGAATACCATCATTACCTTTGAAATAAAGATATGTCCCATCAAAGACATGATCTGTATTTAGATAAGATCCAGCCACGCCATTACTTGAGCCAGGGAAAACATCTTTTAGAAGAGTTGTTCCTTGTGATGTTCCATCTGATGTAAAGTACTCAAAACCATGTGTATCATGACCCCAAATAAAAACAAAGTTTCCCCCACCTGTTGCTAAGCGACCATAAAAACCATCAGATGAAGAACTTATCCCCGTTCCTGGGTCAACATCTTTAAAAACTGACAAGCCTGAGGTATTATCGATAGAATAAATTTGATTACCAATCCCACCATCATAAATCATGACATAGGCCTTTGAAACTCCATCAAACATCAAGCTATGAGGATTCGTTTTACCAAGGTCAGTATTAGTACTAGACACTCCATCATATTGATAGAGCTTCATACTTCCATTGATTCTAGCAACATAATAAATATTAGTACCATCTGTATCAATCTGATTATATTCTCCGGTAACATTACCATTCATTGTTGCACCAACGAGAGTCGTTCCAGCACTACTACCATCACTACGATAGAGTTGTGTAAACCCAGTAGCATCAGTTGCATAGAAGTACGTAGAGCTACCAAGAGTTACATAATCTGTTTTACTCGAAAAATAAGAACCCATGCCAGGATTAGAATTAATATTTTTAACCAAAACGGTTCCAGCAGTACTACCATCAGTCTTCCACAGCTCTTTCCCATTTAGTCCATCATCGGCCCAAAAATAAACAATTGTACCGTCACTATAAAAATGTTCTGGATGAGAAGATAGACCACCATTATTGATATCTTTTAACATTAATGTTCCTACAGACGTTCCATCACTAATCCATAATTCATATCCGTTAATTCCATCATCTGCTGAAAAGAGAATTTGGCTCGATAGTGGAAATTTAATAACAGGAACACTACTATCTACATTGACGTCTTTAACTAAAGTCTTTACACCAGTTGAGCCATCAATTTTAAAAAGCCCTGTTTTTTTCCCCCCCTCTTGTGCAGCAACGTAAAATTCGACTAAATCACCAATAGCGATATTACTTGACCAGCTTTGATCGAGTTCATAGTCTGCATTGACAGCAGTATTCTTAGATATACCTGTCACACGATTTGAACTGTAAATTGGTCGTCCTGTAAGGCCAACGATTGATTCAAGACTTGTATTACTAGAAATAGTAACGTCTCCATCAATACCATTTCCTAAGAAGGAATTGTTTGTTCCAGTATAATTTGAATTTTGAAAATCAGAATCAAACACAGGACCACTACACTCATCAACTTTACTATCGATATTTAACTCAAGACTTACATTAACAACAGCCTCTGCCCCAGGGTTAAGCTTAACCCCCTCCACAATCCCGATAACTTGGGGAGAAGAAAAACTAGCTCCATCAATAATTGGTGTTTCATTAAGAAAACAAAGACCAGGAGTACTCGTCTTAAACCCTAAAAAGTAGAATCTCCTATTCTCACCTGGCGGAACTTGAATATCGACAAGACTTCCCGAAGGATAGCCACCAAATAAAATTCCCCCACGAATCTCTTTTAAATTATTACCATAACGACACGAACTCGAATTAAGCTCAGGCTCATCACCACCAAGCAAAATCATCCAACAATTTATTTCTGAAATTTGTACCGGATCAGGTAATCCCCATTCACCAGTTATACTCTCAAAGCCCTGTAATGAATTCGTCGATATTGAGCTACTAGGGAGCTGGAACTGAACTCTCGATGAATGACCACTATCAGATTTGGAACAAGAAACTCCAATAACTATGAATACAATCGCGAAAATAATATTTCTCATAATACCCCTATCAACCTTAATTATATGAGAGTTATAAAGCGTATCGACATATAAAACAGATTCTTTTAACCTGACTTAGGAGATAAAGTATAAACCACTGTTTTCACAGAATATTAAAGAGAATAATTTAACTAAAAAAAAATTTTATAATGTTTTTTATTTAAGTACAGAAAGCCAAAGTGATGAAAAAGGGAGGCACTAGGCCTCCCTTCATATAGCAGAATTTTCGCTAATTATTACTTTTTAACTGCCTTAACCTTAAAAGAATGTGTTCTCTTTAGAGACTCACCGACTGGAACATCAAATCCTCTTGGAGCATTGATTACAACATTAAAGGTTAGGTCAACTTTCTTTGAAGAAAAACCTCTAATTTCAGAAAAGCCATATTTTGCAAGATCAATGATCATCTTATCACCATCAACATCAAAGTCAGAAAGATCTAAGTTCATCACAATTGGCTCATCCTTTTTCTTCTTTACGATAAGCTCTAAGCTAGCACCTGATAATCTTTCAGCACCATAAGAAACACTCATTTCAAGCATTCCTTTTCTCGTTAACTTATCAACTTTTACTTCTGCTCTTACAGGGGCCATGATTTCATCAATATTTGCAAATGAAACCATTGCTTGTAAGTTATGAGTCTTTGTAGTCGCTACATCACCAGGAATATTAGCCCCTCTTGGTGGAGTTACGATAACTGTTACTTTTATATCAAGATCAGTACCACCAGCGCTTGCGATTTCATCAAAGCCAGCTTCTAAGAGATTGATCGCTAAACCATTTCCTACAACTTCAAAGCTACTTAAATTAAAAGTCTCTGCGAAGAAAACATTCTCTTCAGGTGACTCTGAAATTTGTAACTTTATAGCAGCATTCTTAAGAACTTCACTATTTTCAGTTTTGATAACAAGCATTCCGGAGTTATCAATCATTGCCCCACTAAATTCGGCGCTAAGAGGTGCTAAGATAGCATCAAAGTTCTTAAACTCAACGATAGCATCAAAGTCTTTATTTACTGTTAGAGACTGACCAATAGGAAGAGCAAGTCTTCTTGGAGGATCAACAACAACTCTTAATGATACTTTTACGTCTTGACCACCTAATTCTTTTAGTTCAGTGAAGCCAGCTTTTAGAAGATTGATATTAATCCCTTTCTCTGTGATCTTTAAATCTTTTGCTAGAAAAGTCTTACCAAAAAGAATCTCTCTTTCATTTTCTTTTTTAGCGACAACGACATCTAATCTTGCATCTTTAAGAACTTCAGCGTTCTTTGATCTAATCTTGATCATTCCATCATTATCAATAAGAACTTTCTTTACTTCCATACTAAGAGGCTTAACAAGTTCTTCAATACTACCAAACGTTACTGCAACAGTTGATTTAAACTCAAGAGTTGTTTCTGTCTCTTGAACAAACTGTGTACTTCTTTCAAGTTGAATGAAAGACTGGTCATTGTTGTTAATAGCGATGACATCTAAAAAGTCGTCGATAGCTTTGATATTAAAAGTAGCAGCTCCAATTTGATCTTCGTCATCAAATGAAAACTCTACTTTGTGTTGATACTCAACATCTGCCTGATAAGGAACTTCTACTGGTTCCTGACATGAATAAGTCACATCTCTGTATCTTGTCACTGTACGACAAACATATTCTTGGTAAGCTACATCACGACAAACATTTCTTCCAGGAGTAGTGTCACAAACTCTTCTTGAAGTAGTTGAACAAACTCTGTCAGTATAAGGAACTTGACGACAAGTTCTTTGCCCTGGCACAGAGCGACACACTCTCCTTCCAGGTACATCACGACAAACCTGCTGACCATTTCTGGTACGACAAACCCTACGGCTTGGCTCATTACGACAGACTTGTCTAGAAGGACCAGTTGAACACTGTTGACGATATCTCGTTACATTTCGACAAGTCCTGTCAGGTACGTCGCGACAAACTGTTCTTCCTGGCTGCCAAGAACATTCATTACGGTATCTTGTTTCATAATTACATTCTTGAGTCTGATATGGTTCAGAACGTGTACAAGTAGAATCTCTCATCTCAGTTCTAGTTCTCGTTACCTGAATCATTTTGTTTAAGAAAACTTCTTTCGACTCCTCACCATCATACTCAACGACTGCTTCTAACTCTCCATTTGCCTGGATGCTAAAAGAGACGCAGAACACAAGTAGTGACAATAATGCACTAACTTTCTTCATCCTTCTCTCCTTACGAATTAATTATCTATATATTCGCAAAAGAAAGGCCAATATACATGGCATGCTCGCTGCGTCTTGTTCCTGATAATACGTATAAGAATCGATAGCCAAATTGGCACCAGTGTCAAATTGACCATAATAATTTCAGTTCCTTACGCAAAGCGCATGAAAATGCAAATAAATAAACTTTACTTTAATTAAGAAAACTTGATTGATAAAA
>CAWUIU010000294.1:0-4778 GCA_963922285.1 uncultured Oligoflexia bacterium
TTAAAAGAAGCGATTTCTACACCAATGTTAAATATAGATCTGGCTATTAGAGAGCTAAAAAAGAAGTTCTCGCGTACAAATGGTCGTAATATCATCGCGACAGGTGATAAGTCATTTTCCGAGTTGACTAAGGAATATCAAGACATGTGGCGCAGTGCAATTTCTGCTTATCACGGAGGAGAAAGACATGTCCAAAGAAGTGCTAGCGCGATAGAAGACTTTAATAAAAGAAATGGAACTCAACTCGATCCAAACGATTGGAATACGAGAAGAGCTTTTATGTTAAAGCGTCTTATGAGCGCGAATTATGTAAATAAGCAAAATAAAGATCAGGAAAGTATTTCGCAGATGTGTGACAATTTCTTTCATCAAAATAAGCAAGAAAAGAAACGTATACGCGCAAAAGCCCGTCACTATGGCAATCAGGCAGATCTTTCGAATGCATTTGGATCTAGAAATTTTAATGATGGTCGAAGTATTTGCTTTAGTCGTTTAAACATTTCGTATGTTGATTCAATTCTAGGGCATCGTGATCTCTCTGCACGAGGAAAGTCGCGAATAGATGAATGGAATAATTATCTGAAAGATTAATTTTCCACACTCAGTCCAGAAATATAATCGATAAGCTCATTAGTTTCTTCAATCAGAAGACGTCTTTCTTTATATTGCTCTATCTTTGATAAGGCCTTATTTATTTTACTATCGATCTTAGCAGATAACCTTTGTTTCTTTTCTCTTCTACTTTTTTGCTGATCTGGTGGGAGCTTTAAAATTTCACTCTCAGCGTAATCGATTTGGTACTTTTGAGCTAAGTTTTGAATTGATGAGATTCTATCCATTATCGACATCGCAAGAAATATTTCACTTGAACTAGAAATACTACTTATTAGATTATTCGCGATTAATTGATCACGTTCCTCTATTGTTATTCTACCTTTGTTAAAGTCGTGTTGAATTTCGCCTAGTTCTTGACCGTGAATACTAATGGACTTCTGTACTTCAAATTGATCATAAATAAAGTAGCTTAGAAAACCAATGGCAACAATGTTATAATAGGTACTAAACATATTTTGATATGTTTCAAGTGATGAACGTATTTGATAGTTTTCTTTTATCGTTTCCCATCCTTCTTTCCAACCTAATTGCATAATGATTTCTAAATCTTTGGCAGTAGGAGTAAATTCTAAGTTTCTCCATGTTGGCAATATGATTAGTCCGGTTGTCGCAGTTAAAGTGGCTGCGCCAATTGATTCAAGCGTAATTTCAATATACTTCATTCTTTGATGCCGATAAATTCGCTTTATATGACTCCACATGGTGTTTTTTGGATTAATCATACCAAATTTAGTGAGTATTTCATTCATGGGCTTCTTTAAAAGTTCTCGTTGAAAGCGATGGGCAAGTAATTGACTGACTCTTTCCTTATGAGTGCCGTTAAAAAGATTCTTGATTCCTATATCTTGCGCATAAGCTTCGCTATAAAGTTTTGCATAAAATTCTTCAAGATTGTTCTTAGTCGGACTTTTTAAGATATCGTATTTTTTTACAAGGTTATATATGCGTATTCTTCTTTGTGTTACAGCTTCATTTGAAAAGTGTGTCATCGGAAATTGATTTTTTGCTACAAGTTGATCATTTATGAATTCAATTAAAGCAACTTGTTTGGCAGGGTCATTGTTAACATACTCCTCTAATGAAGGTGATATGCTCTTACTATTAAAAATTTCATCTAGATCAAGCTCGTCGAAAACAGCTTTTGCAGAATCAACATTTGCTGAAAACTTCTCTGGTCCAAGTCCTTTAAAAGATGATCCTTTAATTCGATGCCATAGATATGCAAGGCTAGATTGACCCGGATAGTATGAATTATCTTTATCTATAGAAAACTCTTTTATGAGTCCTTTGCAATCAAGACGATTTTCAGCAAACACAAAGGTTGTGGTCATAAGAATAAGAAATATTGATTTTATAATCTTGCCTATCAACTAAATAATATCCTTTAAATATTTGCATACTTATTAATCAGACCGTCTATATTTTAGACAGTTTGATCACTAAGTACTCGATAAAAGAAAAAAATATATCTACTTAGAATAGGAGCAAAATGTGGGCCATAAGTTGTTAGATATTTATTAACGTAGGGCTTTAAGAATATTAGTTTTGATAGCTGAGAGTTTTGATGCTTTTTCACCTTGCGGCCCCATAAACATCATCGTGTCACATGTTCCATTAACAGAAGTGCAACGATTTTCGCGATAACACCTTTTCTTTTTGTCGTAGAAGTAATCGATTTCTCCACTAACGAGTATTGCAATGACTTCACCATAATTATTAAGGACAGGAGAACCTGAATTGCCTGCAAAGGTATCGAGGTCTGTAATAATAAAATTCTGTTGATTTCTTTTTATTCTTGCTCCAGCAGTCACTTTTGAAGGAAGGCCAGAAGGATGACCAAGAGTCATTACTGATTTACCATTTTGGTAATCAGAATAGTCGTAGCTTAAATTAAGAGGAGAAGCATTGATAGGTTTGTTCAATTCAATGATAGCGTAGTCATAGTAATCATTAAATGCACCATCGATTATCTTTTTACAGCTTGCAACTCGACTTGAGTTAAACCGGACTTCATCACTTCTAACATCATTTAAATTATAGTCAAAAACCCACTTATTGTAGAGACACGAACTTGTCGATCGGTTTTTTATTCTTTGACCTTCTTTTAAAACGCAGTGACCAGCTGTTAAGAGTTTATTTGGTGCAATTAGGAAGCCTGTACAGCTCCCAATTGTTGGTTGAGAACGAAATCGTAAGTTACTGCAAGTTCTCTTACCTCTAACATTATTTAGTGTTGAATAATGTCTTGCAATATATAATGAATCATTCTTTTTTAGCTCGTCTTCGTCAATCATGGCCGCAACGGCTTTTAGTTGATAACGTAGAGGTGACCTTGTGCCCTCAACTCTATTGTCATGACCATAGACAACTTTATCTTTAGCTAAAGTATTGATTGAGATAAGTACTGACAATAGTATGAATGATTTTTGCATTTGTATCCTAAAAAAATAATTTTGTGTAGTATTCTCAGCTACGACGCATTATGGCCAACAAAATCGCCTTGGTAGTAATAATTATATAGAAATTGGTGTTCTTTACTTGTTTAGCCCTTATTCATTGGCAAGTTTTATTGCTAAGTGTATATAGTCTATGTGAATGAAAATATTGACTTAAAATTGAACTCATACGGTTATGAATTACCGGAGCATCTCGTTGCTGAACGACCTATCGAGGGACGAGATACATCTCGTATGCTAGTGTATGACGCAAAGAGTGGTGAGATGCAACATGACCACTTCCACAATATAGACAAGTATCTTCCATCTGATTCATTAATTGTTAGGAATGAAAGTAAAGTATTTCCATGTCGCCTCAATGGTCAGAAGCAGTCAGGTGGAAAAGTCGAAGCATTTTTTCTCGATGTTACGCCTAATGCTGAAAATCTATATCGAGTCCTTATTAAATCAAATGGAAAGAAACGAGTGGGTGATAAGTATTACTTTCAAAATGGCTTAGAAATTGAAGTTCATTCTCAAAGTGGTACAACATTCTTTGTTGCGATTAATATTGATGATCTTGAGGGTTATCTCAATGTTAATGCTTCAATTCCAATCCCTCCTTATATTCGTCAGGGTCAAGCGGACGAAAAAGACAAGAATGATTACCAGACAACTTTTGCAAAAAATATAGGCAGTGTTGCAGCTCCAACCGCGGGTCTACATTTTACAAAGAGAATTGAAGACAAGTTAATCGCTGAAAAAAATATAACAATAGCGAATGTCACTCTACATGTTGGCATGGGCACGTTTGCCCCTGTTAAAAGCGAAAATATATTAGAACATGATATGCATACTGAGCACTATCTTATTGAAAAAGAAAACTTCAATAAAATTCAACGTGCCAAATTTATCACTGCTGTTGGTACGACTTCTCTACGTACATTAGAGAGTGTTCATCGCTTAGGAGATCAATTTATAGCTGATAGTTTACATGCTACTGATATATTTCTATATCCTGGTGTTGAAGTTAAAAGTATTAATTCACTTCTTACTAATTTTCACTTACCTGAAAGTACATTGCTGATGCTTGTAAGTGCCCTTGTTGGCAGGAAGAAGACCCTTGAGTTGTACGAAGAGGCGATAAAGGAAAATTATCGCTTCTTTTCTTATGGCGACTGTATGTTGATATTAAGATAAGAAGTAAAGTAATGGAATCGTAATGATTAGAGTAGAAAAAACAGATGGAAAGGCCCGTGCGGCAGTAGTCACAACAGAACATGGTGAAATACATACTCCTATCTTTATGCCCGTAGGTACAAGAGCTTCTGTAAAATGCATGTGGCAAGACCAATTGGAAGAAATGGGAGCAGAGATTATTCTTGGGAATACTTATCATCTCTACCTTAGGCCTGGGCATGAATTGATTGAAAGAGTAGGTGGTGGATTACACGGATTTATGAACTGGAATAGACCTATCCTCACTGATTCTGGTGGTTATCAAGTTTTTTCTCTTTCTGATATTAATAAAATTACAGAAGAAGGTGTGGAGTTTCAATCTCACATTGATGGTTCTAGACACATGATCAGTCCAGAGAAAAGTATGGAAATTCAAAGAGCTCTGGGGAGTGATATCGTCATTGCATTTGATGAGGGTCCTGCTCTTCCGGCAAATAAAGAGCGTCTTCGAGAGAGTATGGAATTAACTCTACGTTGGGCCAAAAGATC
>CAWUIU010000295.1:0-4769 GCA_963922285.1 uncultured Oligoflexia bacterium
TGACCCAAGACTACTCTATTATTTAAATTAATCGTCTCGTTAAGCTTATAAGTATTTAATATTTCGTTCATCTGTGGTCCTTTTAATTATTTTGTATACAAAGCAAATTAGCATAGATTTTTTTTCTTGCAAGTATTTTGTATGCAAAGTAAAATAAAAAGTAGGAAATGTTATGAATTTCGATGACTTAAAACTTAAAAATCAACTCTGCCACCGACTCTATGTAGTCAGTAATAAAATCGTGCGCAATTATCGCCCCTTTTTAAAAGAGCTGGATCTTACTTATCCACAATACATCGTCATACTCGCACTTCTTGAAGAAAACCATGTTTCGATTCAAAAACTTCTTTGCATGACAAAAATAGATGGTGGATCTCTCACTCTCATTTTGGATAAATTAAAAAAGAAAGGATATCTTAACTGTAATCCTTCTCCAGAAGACAAGAGAAAAAAGATTATTACTCTCACAGACAAGGGCGACGAAGTTAAGAACAAGGCCATGGAAATTTGTAGTACAATGAAATGCTCAATGACAGGCTTTGATGAAAAAGATATACAAGAACTCTCTGCTCTTCTTGATAAATTTGGCCATGCCATTTGCCAAGAAAAGTGCGAAGAAGACTAGTCTAAATCCGTTCCATTATTAAAGTACTGGGAAATCATAAACATTATTGGAAACGAAATAACTTCACGCCAATAATATTCAAGATCATCATACCAATCATCATCAGTTATACGAACAGTATTAATCAGTGCCTCAAGCCAGTAGTAATAGTTATGCGGATGAATATTTAAATTAAATGAAGAGTGAGACTTTGCTAATCTTAAAATCTGCACTCTTGCATTTTTATTAGTATGGTCAGAATATTCAACAAGATGTTTAAGACCGATCATCAAGGCTTTTTTTTGATGATCAAAATCAGTGTCTTTAAAATATTCTTTTAATTCTTTCTTTAGGAAAAAAAGATTTTCATAAAATTGAGCTGCAAACTCTCCATGATCGTTCACTGTGCAGCGACTATAAGAATTATAAACGATATGACATTTCTCATCCCAAGTTTTCTTGCGCTCTTTTTCCATTTATTCTTCCTAATTTTTTAAAGACAACATACTCATTGTATATATTGGTATATGTGGTACGCATAATAACGTCATGTGCCCCAAAGAGTTGTGGTAGGTCTTCAGTTGAAAACTCCCATAAGCGATTGAGACCTAGTGCCGGTAAGAACTTTTTCCATGACTCTTCATAACCGCTCACAAATTGCTCTGTTATATTTTCACCTACACAGAATGAAGCTCCATTAAGAATCGAAAAAACATCAGGCTCAAAATCAACTTCTGTATCAAGCCACTCTCCAAACTTTAAATAATCAGTTTTAATTAGTTCTAAATTTGCATCGATTGCTAAATGGTCTTCATAAATATTTCTTAGAATCGGAATACTATAAGCGACGCGATAAAACTTAGGATTCTCACCCCAGTCTTTTTCAAACTTCTTCCCTAGATCTCGTGTGTAACTTTCCCAATAATCATTTATGGTAATTTCTTTTGCACTTAGAATATCAATCATATTCTTGAGCTCAGGAATGGTCTCGAACTTTATTTCAGCCACTTCTCTGTCTCTTTCGATGACTTTTGTTAAAATTAATAGATGATGGGCCGAACTCCCATTCTTTAAGGATTCAATCTCTTTAAATTGAAGGCCAAGACTTTGTAGTCTCTTTATTTTCGCAGCTTCACTTAATTGTGCTTCACTATAAACTCGATAATAACTTTGATCGCGCGACGCAACAAGCAATCCTCGCTCTTCTAAATAGCGTAACATTCTTACTGAAAAGTCAGTTTTCTTAGCAAATTCGTTAATTTTCAGCATTGCTTCCTCCTTAATAGCTTAACTCAGGACTAGTTTCGGGTCTAACACTATGTGAAGGTTTAGTAGGTAATTATTGCGCATAGCAAGTAGTATTCTCATAAGATCTAACACCTAAATAAACATCCTTTCCATGTGACGACAGATTTGCCATATTAATCTAATAAAAATTTAACAAACAGATTCAGGGAGGTCATAATATGAAGAAGTTATTGTTATCTGCTGCTGTTCTCGCTATGGGAATCAATGCAAACGCAGCGATGGAATCAACAACATTTCCAGCGTTAGATGTTTTTAAGGCACACAAAGAAGATGTGGCTAACGAAAAGCTTGGAAACGCACCAAGATTTGCAATCGTTCACGATGTAAATATTGATGTTATGAATAAATCAAATTGGGAAAAACAAGGTAATACTCTTGTTTGGAAGCATAGAATTTTTGCTGACCGTGCAGTTTCTATTAACTTAGCATTTGAGGAATTCCAATTATCTCAAGGTGCTGAATTAGAGATCTACTCTTTAGATCAAAAAAGATCGGTAAGAGCTTTCACTGCTAATGATAATAACAAAGCAATGGAATTATGGACTCCAGTAATTGAATCACAAGAATTAATTGTTGAATTTAGAGTACCTGCTAACGAATTTAGTCAAAACAGACTTGTTCTTACTAAAGTTAACCAAGGTTACCGTACATTTACTCAAACAACGCAAAAAGCTGGTTCATGTAACGTAGACGTTGCTTGTTCTGAAAGTACAGGTTGGGAAGCAGAAGTAAACTCAGTAGCAGTTATTTCAACTGGTGGATCAACTTTCTGTACAGGATTCATGGTTAACAATGCAAAGAATGATGGAACTCCATTTTTCATGACAGCTAATCACTGTAGAATTAGATCATACAACGCTTCAAGCTTAGTGGCTTACTGGAACTACCAAGCATCAGCTTGTGGTGGAGCTAGAGATGGTTCAAAAACTGAATTTACTTCAGGCTCTGAATTCCTAGCAGCTAACGCTAACTCTGACTTTGCTCTAGTTAAGCTTAACTCAAGACCAGATGATTCTTATGGAGTCAGATATGCTGGTTGGGATAGATCAGGAGCTATCGCGACTCAAGCAACAGCAATTCACCACCCAAGTACTGATGAAAAATCGATCTCTTTTGAGTATCAACCAACGACTCATACAAAGTATCTTAAAGAAGCTGAAGTTGCTGATGCAACTCACGTAAGAGTAGAAGACTGGGATGTTGGAACAACTGAGCCAGGTTCTTCAGGGTCTCCACTATTTGATCAAAACCACAGAGTTATCGGTCAACTACATGGTGGATACGCTTCATGCTCAAGCCAAACATCTGACTGGTACGGAAGATTTTCTGTTTCATGGGACTTTGGAAGTACAAAAGATACAAGACTCAAAGACCACCTCGACCCAGAAAACACTGGTGTAATGACAGTCGATACACTGTAATTGAATCAATTCAGTTTTCAATATGTAGGGCCAAGATTTATTCTTGGCCTTTTTTTATTGTGCTAATTGAAAGAGGATACGCTCACAAGTTAGCTTATCAGGATCTTCACTTTTTCCACCATCAGTAGAATAAGTGTGCACTTTCGCATAATCAGAGTTCAAGACATCAACTCCATCCATACTAAAACGATTATCAACAAAGTGAGCAATGATATTAGATGTTACCTCTCCACCTTTTAATCCTGTTACAGCATCCATATGACTAAAGTCTTGAAGATGAATATAAGTCATATTTTTACGGTTTCCTTGAGAGAGATAATCATCAATAATTTCATCGGGATGTGCCAATCGGTCCTTTCCCGCACCAACAAAGACATAAGGTAATTTAGTTGGTATCGCTAAGTTCTTATAAAGAACATTTCCATCACGAGAACCATAGACATTACTCTGTATCCATCGATCAGCATCATTAAAGAGATCTTGATGAGGAATGCTGATCCCTTTATCAACAAGACGAGCCAGTTCAAGCTCATCTTTCGATAAATTATCGACATCAATAACTGATCTTAAAAGATAGGGAGTTAAACCAAAGCGAAGTAAGCCATCAGTATACATACTTCTTAATTTGGCGGTAAAAGCAAAAATTCCTCTTGGAGCTCTGTCTCGGACTGCTTCTTTTTGCTTGAAAATTTTTGTTAAAAGATATCTCTTAACTTCAAGTAGAGCATCTGGACCAAGACGAAAAAAGCTTTTGAGCTTGAAGTCTGATTTTGCAAAATTTGATGGTGAAGCAAAAGCAATAACACCTTTAACCCTTGTCCTCGCCCACTTTTTCATTTCATCAGAGATAATCATATTTCCATCTTTCTTCGTCACACCAGACATGGTTAAACGTGAACTCATGGTTCCCATTGAATGACCAATCAAATTGATTTTCCTTCTGCCGACAGACTTATAAACATAATCAATCATTGCTGGAATATCATGCGAAACAATTTCATCAAAGCCCATTCTTGTATTTACACCTTCAAGTGGAACTGACTTTTGATCACCATTCCCATGACCTCTCATGTTAAAGAGGTAAACATCAAAGCCTTGATTATAAAGAAGATAAGCTGCCTCTCGCCAAAAACGAGTATTTTCCATGAAACCATGAATGAGCAAGACTGGCTCTCCTCCCTTATTTGGTAAGTGGACTCCTTTTAATTCAACACCGTCATCTGTGACAGTGCTAATCTCATCAAGCCCTGCAAAGGCGACAGAAAAAAATATTAAAAATATTGTTAGTATAGACTTCATTATTAATAGTTTATAAAATTCAGTCACTTAGATATATGAACAAGGTAATTTTGAAAGGCATGTCAAAGATTTAGGCGTTCTTTTGTGTCTGTAACAATTTAGGTTAAGTCATTGAAAATCCATTGGCACATACTTAG
>CAWUIU010000296.1:0-4768 GCA_963922285.1 uncultured Oligoflexia bacterium
TACTTTGCTTGGCAAACCCTTAATACAGGACAAGAGACGAAGGCGCGAAAAGCAAAAATCGTAAAACCTAAAGGTAGAGTTAAAGTTGCAGAGGATACAACTTCAAGCATCAAACCTAAAAGGAAGCCAAGTAATAAGGTCGAGGTAGCTAAACCAAAACTTAAAGTTTCAAAAAAGAGAGTCATAACAAGAAGCTCTGAAAGCATAAAAAAAGCAGAATTCTACAAGAAAAAGAGATTAAAAGATCGCACCATCATCAATGAACTAGACGTAGCCCCAGAAGCTATATTTGATGATGGAACCGAAGCAGTAGAGCTTGACCCGATACGTCAAAGAGTATCAAAAGATGTCATCGACCCAGAACTAGAGGCATACGATGAAAATACTCCAATCGAAGAATTAGAAGATATATCTCGTCAAATCGTTCCACTTGATGACTTCGAAGGTGAATTATTAGATGATGAATATCCGGAAGATAATGAAGGTTATAACGACTAGGGCCATAAGAATTTGATAAATTCATTAGTCTACTCCATCCACTTTTGTTAATATTAGTTCTATTATGTAGAATACAAGAGGTCATGGATGAATAATATAGAGACACTCATTAATCAATTTAGAAGCCCTGCTTTTCCAGGTTCATATTTTTTTAGTTTTGAAGGAATTGAAGGTGCTGGTAAGTCGACGCAAATAAAATCTATAAAAGATTATTTAGAAAGCGAAGGCTTTAACGTAATTGTTCTAAGAGAACCGGGTGGTACATCATTTGGCGAGAAGCTAAGAAAGGCTATACTAGAATCAGAAAAAGATCTTCACCCTGCTGCAGAAGCTCACCTTTTTTGCTCAGCAAGAGCCCAACTATTAAATGATGTTATTCTAAAAGAACTAGCTGAGCCTAATACAATTGTTATCTGCGACCGTTTTATCGACAGCACACTCGCCTACCAAGGACACGCAAGAGAATTAGGAGTCGAAAATATCCTAGGATTACATAATATATTTCCCTTAAATCTGGTACCGCATAGAACATTTTATATCAGAATTGATCTGGAGACCTCTCTTGAAAGGCAACGTAAAAGAAATATGCCAAAAGATTATTTTGAGTCTCGCAATAATGACTTCCATCAAAAGCTTATTGAGGGATATGATACTGCTGCGGAACTCTTTCAAGAAAGAATTGAGATAATAAATGGTACTGCAGACGAAGCGACTGTATATAATATACTCAAAGACAAAATATCATATATTATAAGGCAAGATGAAAACAGAGCTAACTAATCATCCTCTTGTAAAAATTTTTAGTACAAAGTATGAGCGAGAAGAGTTAGCACACTTCTACATTCTTGATGGTGCTAACGAGCAAGAACAGTTTTTTAAACTATTCAGTCACACACTTTTAACTTCAATATTAAAAAAGCAATTTAAAGATTATAACGAAAGCCGAATCGAGAAGATTATCGAGTTAGGCCATGCTGACATTGAAATCATCAAGACAGAAGAAAAGAACTATGGCACAAACTCTGATGAAGTTGAGAGAATAAATAAATTCTTCCATTATCAAGCAGAATCTCTAAATTATAAGATATTAATGATTCATGATGCCCACAAACTTTCTGTTATTTTGGCCAACAAGCTTTTGAAAGTTTTAGAAGAACCACCGGCTAAAATGGTCATATTTCTTCTAAATCCGCATGGGACTAGTATTTTAAATACGATTAGATCAAGAGCAATCAATTTAAGAGTAAAAAATAATATAGATGAGAAAGAAAGAAAAAGCAGGTCAATAAACGATGATGTAATTCAATATATTGCAAACGAGATGGATCTTAACATTGTACACATCAGTGATTTAATTGATGTATTAAAAAAGAAAGAAATCGAAGAAGAAGAACTTTATCGTCATATTCTTCATTATATTAAATATAAAAGTACAGATTACACGTCTTTAGAGACTGCACTAAGCAAACTAAAAGATTTTGAACTCAAAAGAGAATTTAACCAAAGCTTCAGTTCACGTACGGTAGAATTACTCACCGCACTACAGAACTAGTGCATAATGTATAGACATGATGCAAGAAATGTTTGAAGATTAATACTTATTAAATAATTGGTAAATACATGAATAACAACTTAGAAACGACTGAAAATGAGTACAATAAAAGTGCTCAAGAAAATAAAGATAAAAATGAAAGAGACGAACAAGTTGACAAGAAAGGTCACCGATTCAAGAAAGGCCAAGTACTTACTTTCGTAAGAGTTCGCTTTCCAGGTAACGCTAAAAGTTTTCCATTTCTCTTAGGCAAACGAAAGTTTGTCTATGCACAAAAAGTAATGGCCATGAGTGATCGTGGCATGAGTATAGGTTACATTAACTCATTTCCTTATGAACAAGAGTTTGATGAATCAATGTTACCTATAAAATCGATTTCAAAAGTTGCTACAGATGATGATATCGAAGAACAAAAAGGATATCATCTAAATGAAGTGGAGGCTGAAAAACTCTGCATACGACTTATTGAAAAGCATGAGCTAGATATGAATCTGACACATGTTGAATTTATACAATTTGGTAAAAAGGCTGTTTTTTATTTCACAGCACCGGCCAGAGTTGACTTTAGAAACCTTGTAAAAGATCTCGTTACTGATCTTAAGATGAGGATTGAATTACGACAAATATCAGTACGTGACAGAGCTGCAGCTCTAGGTGCAATTGGAGCTTGTGGCCTTCAAACATGTTGTTCTTCTTTTCTGACAAATTATGGAAACGCGTCAATAAAAATGGCCAAGAATCAGAATCTAGCACTTATACCGAGTAAGATCAATGGAGTCTGTGGTCAAATAAAGTGCTGTATGCGTTATGAAGATAATGTTTACTCACAAAAAAGAAAGCTTCTCCCAAAAGAATATGAGTTTGTTAAAGCTAAAAATGGAGACCGTGGCAAGGTTATTAAACTTCATTTAATTGCAGAAGAATTCGTCATGTTAACAGATAAAGGTTATATGAGGAGATATGCAAGAAATCAATATAATCCAAATAAGTTTAAATTACCTGATGACTGGAAATTCCCAACTGAATTTCGCTCAATAATAAGTGAAACTAGTGAAGTTATCGGGAAAGAAATTATAGTTAAAAATGAAGATAATTTCAAATCAAGTGGTAATTATAAGGCCATCCCACTTGAAGTTGATGATGAAGATGAAACAATTATTGAAGATGTTGAGATCAAAAAAAGATTCATCGATGAGTCTGAAGATGGATATGGTGACGAGACAAAGCCAGGTACAAAAAAACACGCAAGATCTAATCAGAGCAGAAGAAATAGTAATCGACGAAACAACAAAAACAATCGAAGGCATCATGATGGGGAGGGTAAAAAAACTCGTCAATTCAATCGTTCTAAAAATAACGATCGAACTGAAAAGAAAGATACAGCTTCACAAGGAAACAAAAAGAAGTCCAATAGAAAACCTCGTAATTTTGCAAAGTCAAATAATCCTAAAGCAGAGCAAAGTGAGAAACCTAAAAAAGACTAAAAAAACTAATTGTTTTTTATCATTTTCTCTATAAAATCAAGGCATAAATGTCTTGGAAAATCACGTGAATAATATTCGTGATATTGATAGTATTTAAACATGGAACTAGACCTTACCATTTCATCTCTTGGGTCATAAACGACAGATACACGATCATTTAGAACGATATTACTCTTGAGCTCATTTTGTAATTCAATTATTTGCTTATAATGTTTAACTAAACAATAGCTATGAATTCTTCTACTTTTTAAGTTCAAGCTTGGAACTTTCATATTATCAGGCAAGAATGTAAAAAAAAGCTGTAATGGTTTAACTGAGTCGAATGGAGGCGCTATTAAAAAGGCATTTTTAAATTTTAATTTAGATATATTGATAAGAAAAAGCAGTGAACCTAGTGAGTGAGCAAAAACATTTTCGAACTCATCTTCTTTAAATTCGTTAAAATATCTATCGTAATCCTTAAATAAAGTATTATGAAATAGTTCTTTGTTTTTTTTATTGTAAGGTAATTGAAGAAGTTGAATCGAATTCTTTTCTAACTCTAAAAAATCAAAAAGCGCCGGAGCCTGGTTGAGCCCCGGTATTATTAAATGTTTTTTAGAAGTCACAATTTCCAGGCGTTCTTGGAAAAGCTATAACATCTCTAATATTCGTCATACCAGTAATATACATAATTGCTCTTTCAAAACCTAGACCAAAGCCACCGTGTGGTGCTGTTCCGAATTTTCTGAGTTCAAGGTACCACCAGTAATTCTCAAGATCCATACCATCTTCTTTCATTCTGGCCACAAGCTTACTAAGGTCCTCTTCTCTTTGCGAACCACCAATCAGTTCACCAATACCAGGAACGAGAACATCCATTGCTTTTACGGTCTTTCCATCATCATTTTGCTTCATATAGAAGGCCTTAAAACCTTTTGGATAATCAGTGACGATTACAGGAGATCTGTAGTGTTTATCAGTTAGATACTTTTCATGCTCTGTCTGTAATTCATCTCCCCAGTTTGTCGGGAACTCAAACTTTTCACCAGAAGCATTGAGAATATCAATGGCCTCAGTGTAAGTTATTTTTTTAAAATCACTTTCAACAACACCTTGTAAAACCTCACTATAATTTTTGTCTACGTCTGTAAAAGGTAGAGAGTGAATAAACTTTAGTTCTTTTTCACAATTTTTTAGAGCGTGATCAATTAAATACTTTACGTAATCGGCTGCTAGCTCAGCGACATCATCA
>CAWUIU010000297.1:0-4761 GCA_963922285.1 uncultured Oligoflexia bacterium
CTCATTTATGAGAGTTTAGCTTGTTGATTCTTCCACTGGCAACCGATTACTTCCGTTTTTGAATATCTAAATGCTATTGAAAAAGGTAGTTGAGAAAAGTTGGCGCAGCTCTGCCCGCTCTTGGCGGAAGGCGTGGCTGTACCACGTTATGAATAGGCCGTTTTGGTTAGGTTTTGACCAGACCACTTGAAAAAAGTAGACCAAACCAGATAACCTGACCAGACCAAAAAAGCTTTTTTAAAACAAATAGGGAGGGCTTCAGACCAGACCAAAACAGACCAGAAAATTGTGAGCATAAAAAAAGCCCGTCATAGACGGGCTTTCTTATAAACTGGTACTCCCAAGGGGATTCGAACCCCTGTTACCGCCGTGAAAAGGCGGTGTCCTAGACCAGGCTAGACGATGGGAGCGTATCTAAAGTTCCTGGATTTTGGAAAACAAAAAAATGGTGATCTCGCTGTGACTCGAACACAGGACCCTCTCCTTAAAAGGGAGATGCTCTAACCAACTGAGCTACGAGACCTTGATTAATTTCGTTTTCGTGAAGATGAATTTAATTGTTTCTATGTTTAAAGTCAATATGTGATTACAAAAAAACTGAAAAAAATGTAAAAAAAATCATGTAAATAGATCATGTGGAGATAATCTTTTTTTCAAAGAACTTGCTTGTTTATGGGGTTTAAACTATTAATAACACCTTAAATATTAGGTTTTGGAAGTTTTATGAGTAGTACTGAATCAACTAGTACAGATAAGAAAAAAGTCTCATTTCATACATTGGGTTGTCGTCTGAACTTTTCAGAGACTGGCTCAATATCGCAAGGCTTTGTCGATCGTGGATATGAGGTTGTTGATTTTGGTGAAAGTTCTGATGTGACTTTCATAAACACTTGTACTGTAACTGATTCAGCAGATTCGACTTGCCGAAACTTGATTCGTAAGGCCTACAAAGCGTCTCCTGAAGGCAAAATTGTCGTTGCTGGTTGCTATGCTCAAATGGATGCTCCAAAAATTGCAAAAATGACTGGGGTTGATCTTGTTCTAGGGACAACTGAAAAATATAAAGTTTTTGAATACCTTAATGAAGAAGAATCAGATGTTATACATATCGATAAGACCAAAGACTTTTATGGGGCTGCGACGACTTCAGCAGAAGGGCACACAAGAGCATTTTTAAAAATTCAGGATGGATGTAACTATGTTTGTTCATTTTGTATTATTCCTTTTGCCAGAGGCCGCTCTAAGGCAATATCTATTGCCGATGCAATTACTGAAGCGAAGAAAATTCTTTCAGAGGGCTTTAAAGAGATTATTTTAACAGGTGTGAATATTGGCGAGTACGAAACCACAAGTGGCGAGAAGCTCACAGACTTAGTTAAAGAGATTCTAAAGCTTGATGGACTTGAAAGACTTAGGCTTTCTAGTGTTGAGCCTAATACGATTACTGATGAGCTTTTAGAAGTCATGAAAAGCTCTCCAAAGTTTCTTGATCACTTTCATATTCCGCTGCAAAGTGGAAATGATGACATTCTTAAAAATATGAAGAGAAAGTATTCTGTTGATGACTACAAGAACATCATTAACAAGATAATCACCGTATTTCCGAATGCTGGAATTGGTGCGGACGTGATTTGTGGATTTCCAGGTGAGACTGATGAGCAGTTCATGGATACATATCGTCTTCTAAGAGACCTTCCTCTTACACACTTTCATGTTTTTCCATATTCCAAGAGAAAGAATACCGTCGCTTCAAGAATGGAAGACCATATTCAGCATCCTGTAAAAAAGGAAAGAGTAAAAACTCTTATCCATTTAGGAGAATCTAAGCTTAGAATGCTTAGTGAAGATCAGGTTGGCACTCAGTCTGAAGTATTATTTGAGCGTTGCAACAGAAAAGGCTTTTGGGAAGGCTATACTACTAATTTTGTTAGAGTTTCAGTTGATTCTGAGGCTGATCTTAAGAACCAAATTCGTACTGTCCATCTGAAAGAATACAAAGATGGACGTCTTTATGGAGAGCTTCTTGTCTAAATTGTGTCAGGAATATCTTACAAACTTTTGACAATTCGATAACCCACTTAACAAAACTCATTGCTAATCTAGTTTCACAATGATCAGCAAGGAGTTTTGAGTGGTCAATAAAGCATTATTTTTTTCGTTACCTTTGTTAGTTTCTGTCTCTACACACAATGTATACGCAAAAAAAAATAACCGTCCGACTCCCTCAAAAACTAGACCATGCAAGACCCTTAAACTCTGCGCTGATCTTGTATCTTCAAAAACAGGTCATAAGTATATTTTTAGTAAAGAACTTAAAGGCAAAGTGTTTTTGAGCAAAAACTATAAAGTTACTAAAGAAAATGCAGAAAAAATATTTTCAGAAGCTCTTAACCTGCACGGGTTAACGAGAGTAAAAATTGAAGACGGGGTATTTCGTATTATCAATTCTCGCGATGTTCGCTACTCACCAGTTGAAATGATCAACATCACTAATTACAACCTCCAATTAATTCCTAACTTGTCTGATTATTTTATGATCAACATGTCTTTGAAAAAACACGAATACCCGTCTGAAATTACAAGGGCCCTGAGACCATTCTTGAGTCGATATGGGCGAATCATTCATACCAGTGGAAAAGATTTAATTCTACAAGATACTGGTAGAAACTTAAGACGATTAGTAAAGCTCGTCCAGACACTAGATAAAAAACTTTCTAGTGATGAAATAGAAAAAATAGAACAAGCCAAAAGACGACGTCACGAACGTGAGTTAAAGTCGTTCAAGGAGGTAACTGTCCCTAAGAAGTAATTTACTAAAACAATCTGTCTACTAAAGTTTGAGTGATGCGGGGCCTATGGATAGGTCCCGTTTCTATTGGTAATATAAAAGCAGGGGATTTGTGATGGAGTAAATTCTGTTTCTAATCCTAAAAAACTTATAAATTCATTTCACTAAGTAAGAATCTAAATCCCATGAATATGGTTTAAGAGATATTTTGTTAACTGATTATATGAAATTTTATATTTCTTCGTAATAGATTTCATTTTCTTACCATTTAGAATAAGATCAAAGAATGCAAGATAATCTGGATTTTTAGAAAAGAAAAGTTCTTGTTCATTAGTATAAGAGAAGTAGTCACTTTTTTTTTCGATAGCTATTAATGATTGGCCAAGAGTTGTTCCTAAAAATGTACAGAGTTGATTAGCTTGATCGAGATTCATATTAGATCCTGCAAACCAGCGTTTAATAGTAACTAAACTCACATCTAAGTGTTCTGAAATCACCCTCTGTGTAATCCCCTGCGATTTAGCAAGTTGTTTAAGATATTTCATAAGTTCGTTAGTTATCATGATACCTATGGTATTAAAAAATGATACTATTTGAAATGTTCTTTTTATCGTCATGAAAAAACGATAGATACTCCTCAATCAAGAGGAGGAATTATGAAATTATTACTATCGACATTATTTAGCTTACTAACAATCCTATCTGCGAATGCATATGATTTGCTTAGACCTGATCATATTATTAAAGAGGATTTAAGATTCAAAAAGAATTGATTATCATTGTAAATAATAGTTCAATAATTGCCAAAGATGCTTATCTTGGTGTGAGATTGCGTAGTTCTGCACGTAGAGATGAGTATCATGCTTATGTCGGGGATTTTAGACAAGAGCAAAGCATTACAAACTTCTATGAAACGGGCATGTATGTAGGGGAGATATATAAACATTGTTTCTCTAGATTTATTGCAGTAGACGGTAGTTGTAGAAAGTGGGATATAAAATTTAAATTTAAATATAGAGTTGAAGAAATTTAGTTAAACGTATTTCTCGGAACTATCTTTATCGAGAACAAGTGAGCCTTCTGCTTCTTTTTTTTTGAGATAGGTAGTAAATTCTTTTACGGTCTTCATGACTTCTCCAAGAGTGTATTTACCTTGAAGGCCGTAAAGGATTTCTTGTTTGAGATTTGATGTTAGACCTTCAAAGAATTTTTTTAAAAAGTCTGTTGTTGAGTACTTAAAACAAATTGCAATTTTTCTTAAATCGTTTTCTGACATTAATTCACGTTTCATGTTGGAAGTAATAAACTCAAGTCTTTCGATATATTCAAGTTGTTCCTTGAATTCAGATAATTCTGTTTCCTTTAAAAAGGTATCAAGCTTCTTTAAAGCTGCATCTCTAGTTTCTTTGTCAGCATGACCAAAAAAAGAATCATTACTCATATAGACTCCTTAAACTATTTTAAGCGAATGCTTATAACTGGTGCAAATTAAGGGAAATTAAGGGCAAAACATGAATAGCTTTGCCCTTTATTTTTATCGTCAAATATGCAAGTGGTTGATTTTACTTGCTAGAAATAATCTTTTAAGAAGCTAATCTCAGATCTTTCTGGTCCATAGGCTAGAATTCCAACTGGGATTTCAAGCTCTTTTTCAATGCGATCAATATAAGTTTTAAGTTCTGTTGAAGGCTCTCCTTTAAAGTCATCACTAAATGTTTGGACATCTTCAAGGATAGGTTCAACTTTAGAAAGATCAATTCCTGGATAAGCACAATCGATCTCTTTTCCTTCATACATATATTTTGTACAAATTTTAAGCCCTTTAATATCACAAAGAACATCAAGTTTTGTTAAAGCAATTGAAGTTAAGTTGGAAGACTTAACAGCATAATATAAAAGTCGGAGATAAAGCCAAACACATCTTCTTTTTATTCCAGTAGATGCACAAAACTCAATTCCTTACCTTTGGATAT
>CAWUIU010000298.1:0-4746 GCA_963922285.1 uncultured Oligoflexia bacterium
AGAATTCTAAATCTTCTCTATTATTTTCTAATACATATCTGAGCACATATTTTAAGAAATCTTCAGCTAAATCCATATTGCCTGCTAAGTCCATGAAGGCAATTTCAGGTTCAATCATCCAGAATTCGGCGAGATGTCTCTTTGTATTAGAGTTTTCAGATCTAAAAGTTGGGCCAAATGTATAAACAGCACCAAGCCCAAGAGCATGACACTCGGCTTCGAGTTGTCCAGTTACACAAAGTGATGTCTCTTTACCAAAGTAATCATTTGAAAAGTCGATTCCACCGTTATCATCTTTTAGAAAACCTTTTTTAGAAACAGTTGAAACATTGAACATCTCACCAGCCCCCTCACCATCAACGTTTGTGATGATTGGGCTATTCAAATAAAAGAATCCTCTATCACTGAAGAATCTATGTGTTGCTTGCGCAAGCTCATGCCTTACTCTAAAAACTGCACCAAAAAGATTTGTTCGTGCTCTGAGGTGTGCAATTTCTCTTAAATGTTCTAAACTCGTTCCCTTTTTCTGAAGAGGATATGATTCATCAACTGGACCAATAATTTCTCCTGACAAGGCCTGCATTTCTATTGCTTGCCCCTTCCCTTGTGATTCGACAACCTTTCCATTTATAGATATACAAGTGCCTGCGAGCATCGTCGATAATTGCTCATAATTCTCGATATCAGCATCTGCAATTATTTGTAGAAGATCTTGGCAAGTACCATCGCTTAGAACAATGAAGCTAAACTTTTTGGACTTCCTTACTGATCTAACCCACCCTTTGACATTAACCTCACTTCCAGAAAATCTAGAAGCATCTGTGAATAATTTTCTAAGAGTAATTCTTTTCATTTGTTATAAACCTTTCTTATGAAATATTGGAATTATTAAAGTATTTCAGCTTGAATATCTCTAATTTGTTCGGTCTTTAATCTTGCACCAAACTGTGTAACAAGCTTTGATGAACATGCACATGCAAATCTTGCAGCTTCGCCATAGCTATAACCATGAGTGATAGCATAGAGAAAACTTCCCGCAAATAAATCTCCTGCACCGTTTGTATCAACAGCTTCAACCTTATTAGTTATTACATAAATCTTACTATCACCATCATAGACAAGGGCACCTTTTGGTCCAGTTGTAATGGCAAAAGTATGAGCATAACTTTTAAGTGCATTAAATGCATCTTCAACATTTTTTGTATCTGTAAAGCTCATAGCTTCAGACTCATTGCAAAAGATGAGGTCTAATTTATCATTACCCATAATTTCTTGAAAGCCAGCCTTAAAGCCTGCGACGATACCTGGATCTGAGAAAGTAATTGCAGTCTTTACACCATTAGCTAGAGCAATATTCTTTGCGTGAACAGCAGCCGCAATTGATTTTGGTCCAGTCACAAGGTAGCCTTCAATATAGAGCCATTCTGAGTTTTTAAGATCCTCTTCTCTAATTTCTTCCTCAGAAAAAGTTGCTGTAATACCAAGGTAAGTATTCATTGTTCTATCAGCATCTGGAGTAACAAAGACCATACATTTTCCAGTTACGCCAGTAAAACGAGCATCTTCAATATTTGAGGCGACGCCAATCTCTCTCATATCGCTATAGTAGAACTCTCCAGCTTCATCATTAGCAACTTTACAAGAATAATAAGTACTAGCACCAAGTTGTGCAGAAGCAATAATTGTATTGGCTGCTGAACCACCACAGCTTCTTTTATGCTGTCTTCCATCAAGATTCTTTAAAAGTTCCGTTTGCCTACTTTCATCCACTAAAGTCATAAGACCTTTTTCAATCTTATTCTCTGCAAGAAATTCCGGAGTTACTTCAAACTCCATATCAACAAGTGCGTTTCCAATTCCATAAACCTTGTACTTCTTTGTCATTTTGATTCCTTTATCTTTTAAAAACTAATAAGTTTTCACAACTTTCTTTCTCATCGAATATATATCCATCAAGATCAAACTTCTTTAATTCTTCGAGGTCTTTGATTTTATTCTTTATAACATAAGAAGCCATGGCGCCTCTTGCTCTCTTAGACATAAGACCAATCGATTTATATACACCATTCTTATTTTCTAAAAATTTAACATTTACAAATTCATGATCGAGACCATCTAACTTAATAGATTTAGAATACTCTTCGCTAGCAAGGTTGATGAGATACTTTGATTTCTTTTTATAAGTATTTAACCTTTTTGTGATTTGATCACCCCAAAATTCATATAGATTTTTCCCATAATCAGTCTTAAGACGAGTTCCCATTTCAAGTCGATAGGGTTTAATTTCATCTAATGGCCTTAAAAGACCATAGAGACCACTAAGAATAAATAAGTGATCCTGAGCATATTTTATATCTGCCTTTGAAAATTCTTCAATATTAAGTCCTTGATAAGTATCACCTATAAAGGCAAAAGCAGCCGGTGCAATATCCGTAGTCTCATTGAAAGTCTTATAACGAGCTTCATTGAGTTTAGCTAAATTATCAGATAATTTCATAAGGATCTTAATATCTTTGACACTCATTCTTTCAAGATCTTTAATTAATAGATTTGTTTTTGTGAGAAAATCAGGTTTTGTGAGATCAAAGCCCTGACCACGATTAAAATCTAGTTTCTTTGCTGGTGAAATAACAACATCCACAACACTTTCTCCGATATAATATTTGGCAATATTCTATCAGTACTTAGAGGTCTTTGTATAGGTGATTTAGGTAGAGGTCATAGCGAGTTGTTTTGCCTGAATAAGAAATTTGACTCGAAAATAGAGGACCTTTATTCATAGGTCTTTTAATGACCACATGAGCATGTGACTCAATTAAATTTTTTAAAAATTCTATGTGATCCTCATCCGCTCCAACCACTTCTTTAAAGACTTCCATTTCTTTTCTTGCCTTAGCACTTTTTTTCTTCTTTTCAGGATACATGGGATCATAGTAAAGGGCGTCAAACTGACTCATCATGTCTTGTTGGATGCTACCAAAAAATAATGTAACGTTCTCATTCTCAAGTCTTCTAAGTGCATCAAATGCCAGTAGATATACTATTGGATTTCGTTCAAAGAGGGTGACCTTAGCCCCAAAACTTAGAAGGAGCATAGCGTCTTTACCTGTCCCACATGTAAGATCTGCAATATGCCTCTCACCTCCCCCTTTTATTTTCAATGACTTCGCAAGAGGCTCTTTTGAGATCCTGTACTGCTTTTTCTTATGATATGAGTATTCATTTAACCAATCAAAAGAAATCACTTGATCATTGAAGTGATAAGAAAGCCTTCCATCTTTGAAAATTAAATATTTCACGTGCTCACTTTCTTGGTCTAAATATCTAAAATCTAATTTAATTGAATGGTCAACAGCTTTAAAGTAACCATAATAGTCTTTACTCTTAGCATTATCGACATTGTCTAAATAAATTTTAATATTCGTTTGTGGGTCTTTGATCATATAATACGTATATAAATTCGAGAGTACTTATTCATCCTATCATAAGATAAGTTGTTAATCTTTAAGAATTTTCATGCTAATACTAGAATGTTGAGTTCAAGAATAAGTAAGTTAAAAGGGGTGTTTGATATGAAGTCAAATTACACACACACAAATGAAAATGAAATGAAATTAGGCTACAACCCAGAAGAGATAAAAAGGGAACTAGAGAAGTTCTATATATCAATGGATGAAGATCAGAAGAATCAAATATACAGCGATCTCGGTATTTCAGATTCAATAGAGTTATTTAATCATATTAAAGACGATGTTAAATTTGGTGCCAAAGAGTTTAGTATTGGCAAAGAACTTGACTATAATGAGCTTATTGAAAATCTCGAAAGTATAGCTAGTAAAAATAAGCCTGTTTTAAACTTCTTAGGAGACGGACTTCCACAGATGAAACAATCTGAAATTGTTCCGTTTGTTTGTAGTATAAGAGGTCTTACAACGGCTTATACTCCATACCAGCCAGAAAGGAGTCAAGGGACACTACATACACTATGGATGTATTCAAGTGCACTTAAAGCATTAACTGGCTTTGAAGGAATTAATGCTTCACTCTATGAAAGGTCAACATGTTTGTTTGAGGCGCTTAAAACTGCAACTAGAATTCAAAAGAAAAAAAATACAGTTATTGTCTGTGAATCAATCTATCCAAGTGACAAAGAGGTTCTCGAAACATTAAAAACGCAAACTGATTTAAAAATAGTTTATTCGCCTATAAACAAGCAAAGTGGATTAACTGATCTAGACAAACTAAAAAGAATAATACTGGAGCACAAGAACGATTTAGCAGCCTTAGCATTTAATCAAATAAATGGACTTGGACTACTTGAAGATGTCGATCAGCTCACTGACATCTGCTATGAGAGCGGTATACAATCAATCGCAATCATTGATCCATACACTCTTTCTTCCAACGGTTTAAAAAAACCTTCAGAATACGGATCTGAAGCTCTTGGATGTCACATGATCGTTGGAGAAGGGCAACATTTGTGTCTTGATGCGAACTTTGGTGGACCAGGCCTTGGTATTTTTGGAATTCGTTTTAATGAAAAGAATAAGACAGCTATAAGGTCTACTCCAGGTAGATTTGTTGGGAAAGCGAAGGATTTAGATGGAAAAGACTGTCTTGCTATGGTTCTCTCGACTCGTGAACAACATATCAGAAGGGAGAAGGCCACAAGTAACATTTGCTCAAATCAGTCATTTGTCGCAACTATTGCAGGTGCTTCAATGTATGCTAAAGGTGATAAAGGCA
>CAWUIU010000299.1:0-4739 GCA_963922285.1 uncultured Oligoflexia bacterium
GCTACACGCACGTTCTACTGGACCTTACTCTCTCGTTACTCAACAGCCTCTTGGTGGTAAAGCACAATTTGGTGGTCAGAGACTTGGAGAGATGGAAGTTTGGGCACTTGAAGCTTACGGTGCAGCTTATACACTACAAGAATTCTTAACAGTTAAGTCAGATGACGTAATTGGTAGAACAAGAATGTATGAGTCAATCGTAAAAGGTGAACAAGTACTTGAGCCAGGTCTTCCTGAGTCATTTAACGTTCTTATCAGAGAGCTTCAAGCTCTATGTCTAGACGTAAGACTTGAAGAAGAGAAAGAAGAAGAATCTTTAAGATAATTAATAGTTTTTAATTGAGGTAAAAATGAAAGACCTTTTAAATTTTTTCGATAAACCAAAAGATCCAGTTAGCGTTGAAGGTGTTTCAATAAAGATGGCGTCTCCAGATACGATCAGAGAATGGTCGTTTGGAGAGGTTAAGAAGCCTGAGACGATTAACTATAGAACGTACAAGCCAGAAAGAGATGGTCTCTTCTGTGCAAAAATCTTTGGACCAATCAAAGATTACGAATGTATTTGTGGAAAGTACAAGCGTATGAAGCACAGAGGTGTTGTATGTGAGAAGTGTGGTGTTGAAGTTACACTTTCAAAAGTTAGAAGAGAGAGATGTGGACATATTGAGCTTGCTGCTCCTGTTGCACACATCTGGTTTTTAAGATCTCTTCCATCAAGATTAGGTGCACTACTTAATCTTACTCTTAAAGAACTTGAAAAAGTTCTTTATTATGAAGCATTTGTTGTTACTTCTTCAGCTACTGCCGGAATGGAAGGTGGTCTTGAAGTTGGTAGAGTTATCTCTGAGCAACAATTCTTCGACCTTAAAGAACAAGGTGTAGAATTTGAAGCTGGTATGGGGGGAGAAGTTGTTAAGACTCTTCTTCAGAAACTTGATATCGATATGGAGAATAAAGTTCTTCGTAGAGACCTAGCTGCAGCTACTACAGAAATGGCAAGAACGAAACTTGTTAAAAGACTTAAAGTTGTTGAATCAATTCTAAAGTCAGACAACAAGCCTGAGTGGTTCATGATGGATGTAATTCCAGTTCTTCCACCAGATCTAAGACCTCTAGTTCCTCTAGAAGCTGGACGTTTTGCTACATCTGACCTTAATGATCTTTATAGACGTGTTATTAACAGAAATAACAGACTAAGAAGACTTAAAGAATTAAATGCTCCTGAAATTATTATTAGAAATGAGAAGAGAATGCTTCAAGAAGCAGTTGATGCTCTTTTTGATAATGGTAGAAGAGGTAAAGTATTTACTGGTGCCAACAAAAGACCTCTAAGATCTCTTTCAGATATGCTTAAAGGTAAGCAAGGACGTTTTCGTCAAAATTTACTTGGTAAGCGTGTTGACTATTCTGGACGTTCGGTTATTGTTGTTGGGCCGTCTTTAAGGCTTCACCAATGTGGTCTTCCAAAGCTTATGGCACTTGAGCTTTTCAAGCCATTTATCTACAACAAGCTTATTGAAAAAGGTCACTGTACAACTATTAAAGTTGCTAAGAGAATGGTTGAGCAACAAAAAGAAGAAGTTTGGAATATTCTTGAAGAAGTTGTTCAAGAGCACCCAGTACTTCTTAACCGTGCTCCAACTCTTCACAGACTTGGTATCCAAGGTTTTGAACCAGTTCTTATTGAAGGTAAGGCGATCAGACTTCACCCTCTAGTATGTACAGCATTTAACGCTGACTTTGACGGTGACCAGATGGCTGTTCACGTTCCATTATCTCTTGAAGCACAAATTGAGTGTCGTGTTCTTGCAATGTCGACAAACAATATTCTTTCTCCAAAAGATGGTACTCCAATTATCGTTCCTTCACAGGATATCGTTCTTGGACTTTATTACATGACAAGAGAAAGACCATATGCCCGAGGTTATGGAAAAGTATTTGCTTCTAAAGAAGAAGCACAATTTGCTTATCACTCAGGCAATCTACACCTTCAAGCTCCAATTAAGGTTAGAGTTAATGGTGTTGTTGTTGAAACAACTGTTGGTAGAACTTTCGTATACGATATCATTCCATCATGTCTTACTTATGAAGACATCAATATGGTTCTTGGTAAAAAGGAACTAGTTAAACTTCTAGACCTTGCGTACAGAAAGGGTACTGAGAAAGATACAGTTTTACTTGCTGATGGTATCATGCAAATGGGTTACCACATGGCAACTAAAGCAGGTATTTCGATTAACGTTGTTGATATGACGATTCCATCTGAAAAAGAAGGAATTTTAAATGAAGCTCATACTGAAGTAGCTTCAATCACTGAAGAATATAACGAAGGTTCTATTACTAATGGTGAAAGATATAACAAGGTTGTTGATGTTTGGTCACAAACAACAGACAAGCTTGTTAAGGTTATGCTTGAAAAAATCTCTCAAGATGAATTTGTTTCTGAGAAAGCTGATGAAGAGAATGTTATGGCTCCGTCATTCAATGCTCTTTATATGATGGCTGACTCAGGTGCAAGGGGTTCTACTCAGCAGATGAGACAGCTCGCTGCGATGAGGGGTCTAATGGCTAAGCCATCTGGTGAAATTATTGAAACGCCTATTACTTCAAACTTTAGAGAAGGTCTATCGGCACTACAATATTTCACATCAACACACGGTGCCCGTAAAGGTCTAGCTGATACGGCACTTAAAACAGCTAACTCTGGTTACTTGACGAGAAGATTAGTTGACGTTGCCCAAGATGGTATCATTCGTTCAACAGATTGTGGGTCAACAGACGGTATTACACTAACTTCAAGAATTGAGGCTGGTGAAGTTGTTGAGCACGTATCTAAAAGAGCAATGGGACGTGTTACTTTTTCTCCGATTTTATCAGCAGAGGGTGAGGAAGTTCTTCCTTCCAATTATATGCTAACTGAGAAAGATCTTGAGCTTCTTGAAGCAAAAGAAGTTGACCAGATTAAAGTTAGGTCAGTTCTTACTTGTGATGAGAAATATGGTTTCTGTTCAATGTGTTTTGGACGTGACCTTGCAAGAGGTACTTTAGTTTCAATTGGTGAAACTGTTGGTGTTATTGCTGCTCAGTCAATTGGTGAGCCAGGTACACAGCTGACAATGCGTACTTTCCACGTTGGTGGTACAGCAACTGCAGGTGCACAGGTTAACAAAACAACTGTAAGAACGTCTGGTAAGGTTGTTTTTAGTAACGTTGTTACTGCAGAAACTCCAACTGGTACTATTATTATGAACAAAACTGGTGAGCTTTTAATTAAAGATGCCAGAGGTGTTGAGAAAGAAAAATATCCAGCTGTTTACGGTGCAAAAATCTTCTCTAAAGAAGGCGATGATGTAAACGTAGGGGATACTCTTATTGAATGGGACCCGTTCTCGATTCCACTACTTACAGAAGTAGAAGGTTCTGTTAAGTTAGAGGACTTCGTTTCAGGTGTTACAATCTCTGAGAAAACTGACCCTGTTACAGGCCTTACTCAAAGAGTTGTTTCTGAATCTAAGGACCCATCTCTACAGCCAAGAATTACAATGTTAGATTCTGACGGTAATCCAATTATCGTTCCAGGAACTAAGAGACAAGCTTCTTACCGTCTACAAGTTGGTGCAACTGTTATGGTTAATGAAGGTGATACTGTTCAGGTTGGTACTGCACTATCTAAAGTTTCTCGTGAAACAACGAAAACAAAAGATATTACAGGGGGTCTTCCAAGAGTTGCAGAACTTTTCGAAGCTCGTAAGCCTGCAAACGCGTCTCAAATCGCTGACGTTTCTGGGACAATTGAATTTGGTTCAGAAGTTAGAGGTTCGAGAAGATTACTTGTTAAGCCAGAAGATGGAACAGATCCAGTCGTTTACACTATTCCAAAAGGAAGATTTGTAACTGTTAACGAAGGTGACTTTGTAAGAGCTGGTGAACCAATTATGGATGGTCCTGCTAATCCACACGATATTCTAAGAGTTCTAGGTATTAAAGAACTTGCAAGATATATCGTTGATGAGATTCAAGAGGTATACCGTCTTCAAGGTGTTGATATCGATGATAAGCACATTGAGGTTATTGTTTCACAAATGCTTAAGAAGGTAGAAGTTACTGATGCAGGAGATTCAACATTTGTTGTTGGTGACTCTGTAACAAAAACTGAACTTCAAACTGAGAATGAGAAACTTGTTGCTGATGGTTATGAGCCGGCTCAAGCAAGACCAATGCTACTTGGTATTACAAAAGCCGCACTTATGACTGAATCATTTATCTCTGCAGCTTCATTCCAGGAAACGACTAAAGTTCTTACTCAAGCAACTCTTGAAGGTAAACAAGATGCGCTTAGAGGTCTAAAGGAGAACGTAATTATGGGTCGTCTAATTCCTGCTGGATCTGGTGTAGATAAGTATCGTGATTTTGACGCGATTGAACAAGAAGACTCAATTAGTATTGAAGAAAGTTCTACACTGATGTTATAAAAAATACTTGTTAGCTTGGGGGTGATGTGTTATCTCTCCAAGCTACAATTATATCTTGATGTTAAATGTTGAAGTTAAGGAAGGAGCGAAAATGCCTACGATCAACCAATTGATTAGAAAGGGGAGAGTCGATAAGACTTCTAAAACAAAATCCCCAGCATTAAAAGCCTGTCCACAAAGACGAGGCGTATGTACAAGAGTTTACACTACAACACCAAAGAAGCCGAACTCGGCAATGAGAAAGGTTTGTAGGGTTAAACTAACTAG
>CAWUIU010000300.1:0-4728 GCA_963922285.1 uncultured Oligoflexia bacterium
ATATATTAATTTGTTTAGGGCATTTAAGTCAAAGAAATAGTGGGCATTAGTTTGAACTTAAGCGAGCCTTGTGTAAGTCTCGCTTAAGTGCCTGAAATCATTTTATTTCTTCTCTCTTCTAATTACAGATCTCTTGTTCGCCGCCAGTTCTTTTTTACGAATTCTGATGTTTTGTGGTGTTACCTCAACCCATTCATCATTGTCGATCCAATCAAGAGCCCATTCAAGAGTTCTCGGTCTTACTGGAGGAAGAATAATATTTTCATCTTTTCCTGCAGTACGAACACTTGTCAGCTGCTTTCCTTTACATACATTAACATTAGCATCATTCTCTTTTTTATTTTCACCAACAACCATACCTTCGTAAACAGTATCCCCTGGTTCAATAAAAAACTCACCGTTGTTTAGAAGATTGAAAAGTGCGTAACCTGTAACTTTCCCAGACCTGTCGGAGATGATCGCTCCGTTTTGCCTTGCAAGCATTTCTCCGGCGTAAGTTCTATATCCAAGAAACTCTGTTGAAAGTATTCCTTCTCCACGTGTATCAGTCAAAAATGCTGATCTGTATCCAATAAGTCCACGCGATGGGATTTCGAATTCAATCCTTGTTCTTCCTTCACCAATTGGCATCATTGAAGACATGATACCTTTTCTTATTGAAAGTTTTTCAGTGACGGCTCCAGTAAAATCATCTGGAACATCAAGAACTGCCTTTTCATATGGTTCTTGTTTTTCGCCATCGACTTCTTGGAAGAGGACTTCTGGTCTCGAAACCATTAATTCAAATCCTTTTCTTCTAAGTTCTTCAAATACGATTGCTAGTTGAAGTTCTCCACGACCTTTAAGTTTATAAATTTTTGGATCATCAGTCCCTTCATATTGAAGAGCAACATTTAGACGACAAGCATCTTGAAGAAACTCTTCTAGTTTTCTACTCGTTAGGTATTCACCTTCTTGACCACTAAGGGGAGAAGTTGAGACAGAGACGTTTACGGCAACTGTTGGTGGCTCAACTTCAATTCTTGGGAGAGCATTTTGTGCATCTGTTGGCGTGATTGAGTCGCCAATATGAACTTCATCAATACCAGCACAGATAACAATTTCACCAGCAAGGGCTTCACTTACTTCCTCTGTGGCTAAACCAGAATAAGTCTGAATATTTGAAACTTTAAAATTTTTGGTTTTATCTTTTCCAATACATGTAAACTGTTGGTTCTTAACAATTTTACCTTGTTTGATTCTACCTACAAATTGTTGTCCTAAGAATTTAGAGTATGTAAGATTTGCAACAAGAAGCTGTAGAGGTTTATTTTCTTCTCTTACAGGTTCTGGGTAGAAGTCACTCGTCATGAAATCAAGAATTGGAAGCATATCAGATCTTTCTTCGTTATAGTCTAGAGTCGCCCAACCATTCTTTGCTGATGCATACATGAAAGGAATGTCTATATCAAAGTCTTCTAGCTCAAGTTCTGTTGCGATCTCTAAAAGAAGGTCTTCAACTTCGCCTTTAACTTCATTGATTCTTTGGTCTGGTCTATCGATCTTGTTTATAATAACTCCAACCTTGAGACCAAGGCTCATTGCTTTCGTAAGTACAAATCTTGTTTGTGGTAGTGGACCTTCTGAAGCGTCAACAAGTAAAAGTACACCATCAACCATGATCAGAGATCTTTCTACTTCTCCACCAAAGTCCGCGTGGCCTGGAGTATCGAGAAGGTTGATCTTTGTATCATTCCAAATAAATGAACAGTTCTTTGCTGTAATCGTAATCCCACGCTCTCTTTCAAGCTCACCAGAGTCCATAACTCTTTCTTCAACTTCAGCTCTTGCGTCGAAAGTGTTTGATTGCTTGAGAAGTTCATCAACCATAGTAGTTTTACCGTGGTCAACGTGCGCAACGACAGCAATATTCTTTAATTTAGAAAAGTTGTTCATGATGTTTCCTTTAAATGGTATTATGCACATCAATATAATCTAAAACCATAAGGATGACTACTAATGATTCAACTGGTTCAGCTATCAAAATCATTTGCTGACAGAATACTCTTTGAAGGAGTGACATTTTCCATCAACCCTGGAGAAAGGATTGGCTTGGTGGGTCGAAATGGAGCAGGTAAATCAACTTTATTTAAGATTATTTTAGGAGAGGAGTCATTTGATGAAGGAGATTATAAGGTACCAAAATCATACAAACTTGGAACGCTTAGACAACATATAGAGTTTTCTAAAGATAGTGTGATCGAAGAATGTATGTTGGCATTACCAGCTGATTTACAATATGAGGAATATAGAGCTGAGAAATTTCTATTCGGTCTTGGGTTTAAAGAAGAGGACTTACAAAAGAGTCCATCATCTTTTTCTGGTGGATATCAAATTAGAATCAACTTGGTAAAAACTCTTTTGACTGAACCGAATTGCTTACTTCTCGATGAGCCGACAAACTACTTAGATATTGTTTCTCTTCGTTGGCTTAAAAATTTTCTAAAAAGTTTTAAAGGTGAGGTCGTTATCATTACGCACGACCGAGACTTCATGGACAGTGTTGTCACTCATACGATGGGAATCAGTAGAAGAAAAGTTAAGAAAATTAAGGGCGCAACATCTAAGTATTATGAGCAGATTGCTGAAGAAGAAAGAATTTACGAACAGACTAGAGTAAATCAAGAAAAGAAAAAAGAGCAAATGATGGCATACGTTGATAAGTTTAGGGCAAAGGCGAGAGGGGCCTCTCAAGCTCAGTCTAAGCTCAAGATGGTTGAAAAGATGGAGCAATATGAAAAGCTAGAGAGCGTAAAAGATCTCCAATTCGACTTTAGTTTCAAAGAATGTCCAGCGAAAGTAATTCTTGAAAGCAATGAACTCTCATTTGGTTTTAAAGATCCATTATTTAAAAACTTAAGCATGACAGTCGGGAGAAAGGATCGAATTGGAATCATAGGAAAAAATGGAAAAGGGAAATCAACTCTTTTAAACGTTCTTGCAAAAATTCATAAAAATACAAATGGATCAATTTGGGAGCACCCATCAATGATGTTAGGTCATTTTGGGCAAACTAATGTTGAAAGACTACATCCTGAGAATACTATTATTCAAGAAATTCAAGAGGAAGATGAAACCCTTTCAATAACTAAGGTAAGAGGAATCTGTGGGACGATGCTCTTTGCTGGTGATGATGCAGAAAAGAGAATTAGCGTTCTTTCTGGAGGAGAAAAAGCTAGGGTTTTACTTGGAAAGATCCTAACAAGAAAAACAAATCTTTTATTTCTTGACGAGCCTACGAACCACTTAGATATGGAGTCGGTAGAAGCTCTAATGAAGGCATGTGAAGTTTACGACGGTGCTCTTCTTGTCGTTACTCACAATGAGGAGTTCCTACGAAGATGTGTAAATAAACTAATTGTCTTTAGACGGGAAGGGGCTGAGTTTTTTGATGGTTCTTATGATGAATTTTTGAAAAAGATTGGATGGGAATCTGAGGAAGAGTTTGAAAATGTTGAAGTTGTCTTTGATAAGAACAATCATAAAGAAAAGAAAGATAGGAATGATCAAAAAGTAGCTCTTGAAATGGCAGAGTATGAGCAACAAATTGAAGTCCTTGAAAAGTACGCTAAAGTAATTGAGAAGGATATAGAGACTGCCTCAATAAATGGGAATGGGGAATTAATTACTCAAAAATCTGAAGAACTAAATCAAGTAAATCAAAAAATAGAAACACTATTTAATAAGTTAGAACAGCTATATTAAATCAATCTCAAGTTTTTAATCTCTCAATTTAGATTATTTAAGAAATGTAGAGACGTGTTATTATTTCTTTATGATTAATAAACTTCATGAACTTTTTGTTCCAAAGCATTTCTATAATGGATTGAGCAAAGCAGACTATATTCTTTATTATTCTAGAACAAAACTTTTGATGATTTTAGGAGTATTAATCTTCTTTCTCGAGTTAGCACTTTTTATCTATTATTACTTCTTCTCTGGAATTTTCAATAATTCGCACTTTATTTTAATTGCAGTTTCTGCACTTATTTTATTTGGACTTTTTCATTTGAAAAAAACAGGAGAGATATACTTTCTATCTTGGTTAGCCTTTTTTGGATTTTTATTTTTTCAACCAATGCGTGCCTATTATACTGGAGGTGCAAATGCTATCAATTATAGCTGGTTTATGTCCGGGGTGATCCTTATTGGAGCTATTCATAAAAGAAAGACATGGCTAGTATTTGCTTTAGTTTCTTTGCTCCAATTAATTGCACTTCACTATTTTGACGGACCAGCAGTTATCAACACAATAGAAGCAAAGCTTATGACAAGAATAACGGCTTATGTGGTAACCTTCTTCACGATGTGGAGTGTTTTCTCAAGAGATAAGTTTATTGTCGAAGAAACAACAAAGCTTAAAAAAATTGAACATAGTAATGCTATGATTTCCGCTTTCTCTCATGAGATTCGAAATCCTCTTACGATAGGCTTAGGATCTATTCAAATCTTAGAGCAAGAACATAATAATGAACAGTTAAAATCAGTTAAAAATTCTTTTGTTAGAATTCAAAATGTAATGGATAAAATTTCGGAAATTAAACAAAATCAAACTTTAAATACTGAAATGGAGTCAAATGGAATGCTTGATTTGAACTCGATAGAGATAAGGAAAGAAGACTAGCCTCTTTCCCAATGATGATATTTTTCAACAAGCTTCAACAGACCTACAGGATTTCTTGTTCTTTT
>CAWUIU010000301.1:0-4685 GCA_963922285.1 uncultured Oligoflexia bacterium
ATTACCTTTATTCCACAAAAAAATGAAATTACCCTAAAAGGAAAAAAGCCAGGACGATCTTCAATCTTAATTAGAGATCGACAAGGGAACTTAAGAATTAAGTACCTTGTTAATGTGACCGCTACTGAGAAGTCTAAAGTTCTAAGAGAGCTTCAAGAGCTACTTGGTGATGTTGAAGGTTTAAAGATTGGTTTAAAGGGCAATAAAGTATTTGTAGGTGGGAAAATTCTCGTTCCTGGCGATATTGGTAAAGTTGTCGTTATACTACAAGACTACAAAGATGTATTAAATCTTGTTGAAGTTTCACCACAAACTTACCAAATTATTGCCCAAAAAATGCAAGAGGGTATGAGAAAGAATAATCTCAAGGACGTTACCGTTAGGTTCTTTAACAATTCATATCTTTTAGAGGGTATTGTTACCAGTACATTTGAAAATGAATTGGCTCAAAAGATAGCTCTTGCTTATCTACCAGATCGTATTGAAAGTTTAGCTAGACGATTAAATGCTGTTCAGAGCGTTGGTGGCCAAAGACTGATTAAAAACTTTCTTGTTGTTAGTGAAAAGCAACCACCTCCGCCGGTAGAAAAATTATTAAAGATAACTGCTCAATTCGTCGAGCTTACAAAAGACTATGCAAGAGTTTTTGGTTTTCAGTGGAACCCAACTTTAAGTGGAGATGGAGGATCGATCTCTTTTAGAAAGACTGCTGATGGCGGTGTAGGTACGAATTCTAGTAATGATTCGTTGTCAGGTACAATCTCTGGATTGTTCCCAAAGTTAAACTCAGCTAAGGCTGCTGGCTATGCTAGGATCGTTCAGTCGGGAGTTGTTATTGGAAAGAATAGTCAGCCACTTGAAATTAAGAAAACATCACAGCGGGAAGTTGCTGTTGGAACTGGAGATGTTCAGGTTCCGCGTACAATTAGTGCAGGGTTTAATTTAAATGTAACCCCAGTGATTCTACAAGATGAGAATATTGATCTTGATATCTCTCTAAGTGTTCAGGCTGATCAAGGTGGAACAAATACTGTTAATAATGAAATTAAAACAAAAATTATCGTAAAGAATAAAGAGTCGGCTGTTGTAGGTGGTATTTCTATTAACAAGTCTTCAACAGCATATGATCGAGATCCTCCTGGTGGAAATGAAACAGTTGAGGATGGTCAGGTTCTATTTAATTTCATACGTTCTAAGGCAGTCGAAAAGAGTAAGGAGCAATTTGTTGTGTTTATCACTCCTGAGATTGTCTCATCCGCAAGTGAAGGTACTGAAGAGATTAAAAGAAAATTTAGGAAAAGAGGTCCATAGTAATGGCTGATGGTCACATAATTACAGTTATTGGTGCAAAAGGTGGTGTCGGGAAATCCCAGATAGCTGCTAATTTGGCATTTTCTCTCACTCAAGATGCACGTGGTAAAGTAATGCTACTCGACTTTGATCAACGAGCAAGTGGTGATCAGAATTTAATTACCGGAATCAAAACAAAGAAGAACTTAAAGGACTTAGCTGAATTTAGCGGTAATCTTGATAATAAATCAATACTGACTTTTGCTAATCCTCATCCAAGTAATGTTAATTATATTGGTCTGCCTTCAGACCCAACAGCTTCAGAGTCTATCGATGCTGAAGTGATGGGGAAGAATTTGGTGGCGCTAAAGAAGCTTTATCCTATTACTGTTGTAGATGGTGGTAGTGATATGGGACCTTTGGCAACGAAGGCGGTTGAGCATGCAACACTTATTTTAATTGTTGTTACTCCAGATATTCTTGCGCTTAATCAAACAAAGCGACTCTATTCAGATTTAATAACGATGATGTTTCCAAAAGAAATGATTCATTTCGTTTTAAATCAGAACCAAAAAGGACATCCAGTCTCTCCTGAGGTTGTTAATAAAACATTGGGTAAGCAAGTCCTTGGAATCATAAATAAAGATGATCAAACATGTGCCGTCGCAATTAATCAAAAAAAACCCGCGGTATTAGTCTCTAAGAATAGTGTATTTTCAAAAGGTGTCGTTGAAGTTTCTAGGAAATTAATTCAAAGAGGTATTCTAACTCAACTCGGAAAACTTAAGTCTTCTGGCTCTGTTGTCAAAAAAGAGAAGCTAACAACAAAAGAAGTAAATGTATGGAAGGCTTTAAAGCAACGAGTTCATACAGGATTATTAGACAAATTAAACTTAAAAGATGAAAAAAATGATAAAGATGATCCTAATGCAAAAGTAATTAGAAGAGAGAAAACAAAGAAAGCTATTGTTGAGCTCTTAAATAACGAAGACACAAAAGGTATCTTAAATTCAATTGATGATCGAACAAGAATTGTTAAAGAAATTCTCGATGAGGCGCTAGGTCTGGGACCATTAGAGGATCTTCTCTCTGATGTAAGTGTTTCTGAGGTAATGGTCGTCGGTCCTGAAAAAATTTACTATGAAAAAGATGGTAAAATTAAGAAGTCTGAAATCACTTTCTCAGATAATTATCGAGTTCTTCAGGTTATTGAGAGAATTGTATCAAAAGTTGGACGACGAATTGATGAAAAGACTCCTTATGTCGATGCACGTCTAGAAGATGGTTCTAGGGTTCATGCCATTATCCCTCCTAGCGCAATTGACGGTTGTTGTATAACTATTAGAAAGTTCCCTGAAGAGCGTTTAACATATCGAGATCTTGTGAAATTTGGATCACTTACTCAGAATATGGCGGACTTCTTAAAAATTGCTGTTGAAGGACATAAAAATATAATTGTTTCTGGTGGTACAGGTTCAGGTAAGACGACTCTTGTAAATATATTAGGAAGTTTTATTCAAAGTAATGAACGTATCATTACCTGTGAGGACTCGGCTGAACTAAGCTTTCCTCAGGATCATGTTGTAAGGCTTGAGACAAAGCCACCTTCTCTTGAGGGAGAGGGTGAGGTTGATATTCGTTGTCTTGTTAAGCAATGTCTAAGAATGAGACCTGATAGAATTGTTGTTGGAGAGTGTCGTGGTGGTGAAACACTTGATATGTTACAGGCGATGGGAACTGGTCATGATGGTTCGTTAACAACTGTTCACTCTAATAACCCAAAAGAATGTATTGGCCGAATTGAAACACTTGTTCAGTATGCTGGTGCTGGATTAACAGCAAAGGCGATACGTGAAATGATTGCTAGTGCTGTTCATCTTATTATTCAGGCGTCTCGATTGGATGATGGTTCACGTAAAATCACATATGTTACTGAGATTGGTGGGATGCAAGGTGAGGTTGTTACTCTTCAGGATATTTTTAAGTTCGAACAAAAAGATATTGATGAGAATAATAAGATTATAGGTCATCATGTTGCCACAGGATTTATTCCTAAGTTTATTGAAAATTTAGAGAGAAAGGGATGGAATATACCTAGAGGAATTTTTAGAAATGAAACTCCTGGAGCTCCTCGCAAGACACCACCTAAACCGAGTCCAAATGCTGCTCGAAAGATGCCTCCTGGAAAAGCTCCTCCTGGGAAGAGGCCGCCTCCTGGTAAAAGACCTCCTCCACGTGGGGTTCCTTCAAAGAAGCCTATAAAAAAGTAGAGGGGGATTCCAGGTGAGTACGTTTATTTCGATGATAGGATTAAAGGGAATGGTTGCAGTCGTTGGGATTGTCATTTTCTTGTTTTGTTATCGTTATTCAGTTGGGATTTTTGATTTTGTTGAAAGGCAAACTCTTGGTACTCGTACCTATATTTTAGAAAAGCTAAAGTTACTCTTTATAGAGATAGATCCTGATAAAATAACTTATGCTCTCTTAGGTGTTTCTGTTGGAGCTGGTTCTTTTGTACTGCTTCTATGTTCTCTATTTGGTAAATGGATTCTAGGAATATTTCTTGGTGTTGTCGTTACATTTATTGGTTTTAAAATTCCTAAGCCAGTTATGGACTACTTAGTAAATAAGCGAATTAAAGAATATCAGAGCCAGATGGTTGATGCACTGACGCTTCTTTCAAATGGAATTAGGGCAGGTCAAAACTTAAATGCTGCTATTGGAATGATTGTTGATGAAATGCCGGATCCTATTTCCCAGGAATTTAACCAGGTTCTGCAGGAGAATAGAGTTGGAGTGCCGCTAGATGAGTCTTTTGAAAATTTGGCTAAAAGAGTACCAACACAAGATAATGAAATGTTTGTTGCCTCAATTAACATCTTGCGTGAGACAGGTGGTAACCTCTCAGAAGTCTTTGATACAATTGTTAACGTCATACGAGAAAGAATCAGGCTCAAGCAAAAGATTGAGACTGTGACAGCTCAAGGGAAGTTTCAAGGGATGACTATTGGTGCAATGCCATATGCTATCTTATTGATTTTTGGCAGCTCAGACCCTCAAGTTTTTACAGATATGTTTACTCACCCTATTGGAATTATTGCACTTATAGTCGTCACTATTCTCGATGCTATAGGGATCTATTTTATTCTTAGAATAGTACGAATAGATGACTAAAGTAGTGCAAAAAAAAGTAAAGGTTCTGTTAATTTAACCGATAAATTATAGAGAGAAATCGAAGTATCATATAATAAGGATAGATCGAAATGAGATTTTTAAAGCTAGTTTTACTTTCAGTGTTTTTAGTATTTAGCACCTTAGCTGGTGTTAATTTAAAAAATGGTAACTTTTATATCACTTATACTGATATAGTCGTTCCAGGCGGAGGGCATGATCTT
>CAWUIU010000302.1:0-4679 GCA_963922285.1 uncultured Oligoflexia bacterium
AAGAGCACTCAACTTATGGAAAGCTGCCATTTCTAAGCCTAGAAGATCGTTATCAAATTAGCTCTCTCTATCCAGGAAGAGCAATTAGAAGTGAAATTATTGCTGACTATAAATCTGATCTTGAAAAACACAAAACGAGAAATAAATGTATTATCATTGACTCTTCAAATAAAGATAGTTACAGAAAAAAAATCGACAGAGCCCCCACCTGTAGTACGAACAAGCCATTTGAACTACTAAAGCTGATTCAATCGACCGGTTTTAACAATGAGATCCTTGAATACTGGACTAGTTTTGAAAACGCATGTTTTGAAACACAACTTGCAGCGATAAAATATATGTGGATTTCGTATAACTGCAAACAGGACTAAAGGATAAAAGTGAAACTTTTTATTTCAACTATATTACTAAGTATAATATTTGTCTCTTGTAATGAAGCTACCTTACAAGGTAGCAACAATACAAAGCTCAACATTGAAGCAAAAAAAACTGTGGTGCAAAAGTCTTCATTATGGGAGAACGGATCAACTATAAATATTCTTCTACTAAATGGAACTCAAGAGCAAAAGTCCAAAATCTCCAAGTATGCTTCTCAATGGACAAGGTATGCCAACCTTAATTTTTCATTCTACAACTTAGGAGAAATCAGTCAAGAAAACGCTGATGTGAGGATATTACTTGGAAAAAAATGCGATTCAAATTATTCACAAGTAGGAACTTATTCACGCATAAAATCGGAATCACCATCGATGTGTTTTACAAGTATATATAAAAAAAACGTCCTCCATGAATTTGGCCATATGCTGGGCCTCCTTCACGAACATAATCATCCGGACTTCAAAGCTCAACTTTCTGACAATATCATTGAGAAATGTATGAGAATCTATGGTTGGTCAAAAGAAGATTGTACGAGTAATTTCAGTCTAAGAAATAAAAATGTAGAAGTAAAAGAATACGATAAAAATTCAATCATGCATTACCTTTTCCACGATAGCTTCTACAAGGACAAAGACAGCTCTGATAGCTTTGGATCCTTAGGGATCTTAAGTCTTAACGACCGTCTTCAAATCGCTAAAATTTACCCAGGACGAAGCTCTGAAGATGAAATAATCGATGACTACTATTCTGAGTTTCAACTTTCATTAGAAAATGACAACTGCAAGGTCAAAAAGCTTTCTAGAGAGGTTCTATCACGAACGAACTGCACCAATAATCGAACTTTTATTATTCAAACAAAAATGAGTTATACAAGTGATGAGGGAATTAAGAGAAGTTTCTGGCGTCGCTTGAATAGTTCTTGCTATATCGATAAGGAGAACGCTCTAAGAGACATGTACTACGTACAAAGTTGTAACCTATGATAAATAAGAGTGTAAATTCAATATTCGCGGTTCTTTTTTTAGTCGTCTTTTCTTCCTGCGGCGAAATCCAAAGAAGTAAGAACATTGTAAATATTGAAAGTAAAAATGTCGTATATTTGGAAAATGGATTATGGAATAATGGTTCGACTTTAAATGTACTTTTTTATAACGGTACCTCAGATTCAATTAATACGATTAAGGATATTGCATCAGAATGGACGAAGTATGCAAATATAAGTTTTGAATTCTATACCGAACAAAACATTGGTTCTAAAAGAGCGCACATAAGAGTAGAACTTGACGCTACAAAATGTAATGGATCAAGCTCTTCTGCCATGGGAAAGCATTCACTGTACACGAAAGAACGTCACTCGATGTGTCTCGTTAGTATCGACGCCCATACAGTACTTCATGAATTTGGTCATGCACTTGGTTTGGCTCATGAACATCATCACCCAGAGTTGATGAGTAAATTTGTCGATAATGTCATCGATGTATGTATGGAAAGATTTAAAATAACAAGCGAGCAATGTGAAAGAAATTTATTAGCAAAAACCTTTCAACTTGCTCATGAAGGGTATGACCCAAAATCCATTATGCACTACTCATTCCATCATGAGTTTTTTAAGGATGGTAAAAGTCGAACTAAATACATTTCTGAGTTAAGCAGTAACGATAAGCTCTCTATAGCAAGCTTATACCCTGGAAAGAAGCCTGAAATTGAAATAGCAAATGAAATTATTAATGAAAGACCAAAGAAAAAACCAAAGCTAACTATTACAAAGGTTATAAAAGCACCTAAATCTGATGAGAATAATGATGATTCAGGAATGATCCCAATGACCGATGACCGAGTAAAATGTCGAATCTTTGACTTCAATATTAAATCCTTACCTCACACAAGGTTTTGTGAAGAAGGACAATACTACATCCAAAGAAAAGCAGGAAGCATAAGCAAAGGTGGCAAAACACAAATTCTATGGACAACCTTAGAAGATCATCCATGTTACGACACAATGGATGAACTTATGATGGCCATGAAAACAGCTGCAAAATGTCACTAGTTTAAATAATCGATCGACTCACTTAATGCACTTTTTAAGTCGGAACGATAAATTCGATATGGCTCCATCTGCTTAACTAATTTGGTCATCGTAGAGTTCTTCCACTTTTTAATACGGGAGTCCACGATAACAACAGAACCAAAGTCGTCCTCTCGCCTTAAGAGTCTTCCAAGCTTTTGATGAAGAGACCTTGTTCGATGAGAAAGATAGTAATCCTCAAATTCATTTCCAATATGTGAATCATAGAACTCCCGCCTTAGCCGAACAACTTGTTCCATTGAAAGATCAGGGATTTTGTCAATAAAAACGAAGCGAAGTGCATCACCAGGAACATCAATCCCCTCGCCAAATGATTCCATACCAACAAGAACTCCATTTCCAGCATTCTTAAATTCCTCAACTACGTTTGCCCCCATCCCCTGAATAAAGACAGGAAGCTTACCTTCAAACTTATTTAAAAGAAGCTCGACGGCTTTCTCAAAACGTGTTCTTGCAGAGAACAGTAGTAGCGTACGTCCACCAATCTCTTCAATAAATGGACAGAGGTTATTAAGTATATTTTCAACAAAGTTTTGATCGTAAAGAGATGGTGTATCATCACAAAGAAAAACCTTTGTTTTATTTTCGTAATCAAAAACACTTGGAAGAAAAATACCTTTCTTAAAACGTCTTTCTGGATCGAGATAGAGGTAACCAGATGCCCACTCCATTCCCTTGGTTCCATGATCACCATTAGCATTTGCTAAAGTAGCTGATGTAAATACAACAGATGAAGAAGTTTCGAGAAGATGACTATGAAGAAGCTTACCTGTATCAATTGGCGATGCCGTAAAGAGGTATCCTTGATCCTCATGAAATTTCATAGAAAGTGAGTATGGTATAAAAGGTTTCTCAATTCTCAAAAGATATGAAATTGCCTTCATAATGTCATCCATAAAGCCTGCAAAGGCCTCAAATCTTGACCATGCCGTAACTTCATTTTCACCATTCATATCCTTAGGTTCCCAGCGGATCATAAAAGGATAAACCTTATCGTAAACATCCTTTATTATATAGAAGACGCTTTCAAGATGATGAAAAACACTTAAACGGAGAGGCTCATTCTCATTAGAGTTAATCATCGGTAGTTCATTCCAATATTTATTCGTATAGCGCGGCATCTTCTTAAAGATACTCTCTAGCTTTTCAGGTAATTCTCCAACATGATCACCTAGCGCTTTCCCAGCATCTACAGAAGCATTTCTAAGATCAGCGATTTTCCCATCTGGATCATCTATATCTTCCTTGTTTGCCAATAAGTAGAATAAAGAACCTAAGCCTTGAAGATTTAATAACTGTCTTTGTAAATTCTGTAGATCATTATCTGATACCTCATAACTAAAAGCAGATGTGGACTCAGATTCAATTTTATGAGCTTCATCAACGATCACATGCGAAGGTCTAGGAAAACTACGAGGCCAAGAAAACATAAGTGCGTGATTTCCAATAATGATATGCGCATCTTTAGCTTCTCTTAAACCTCTAATATATGTACATTCATTCTTATAAGGACATTGTGAGCCAGAGCAAGACCTAAAATCAACGGCTACTTCTCTTTCTTTTTCCTTAAACTCCTTAATCTTCATCTTAATAACATAAGGTAGATCTGCACGACTGATCATATCTTCAATTTTATGAGTACTATTATAGAAAAAGAGTGACTCAAAATAGAGAAATGAAAACTTCTCTTTCAGAGTTCCCGTCACACTAAAGAGCTGATCCTCTTCTTGCATCTGACGGAAAAGTAGTTCACACATATGGTTACTTGAGCCAATTAACTGCTTAACTCTTAAGTCACTTGGACCAACCCCCAATAACTTCTGTAATGAAGGAACATCCTTCCCCATAGCCTGAGCCTGCAAGGTCTTTGTCCCTGTTGCGACTAATACCTGCTTTCCTTCTTCTAATGCGTATAATGCTGAAGGTATGAGATAACCAAGAGTTTTTCCTGTTCCTGTTGGTGCTTGAACCATTGAATGAACATGATTCTTAAATGACTGTCCTACTTTTAATGCTAGTTGCTCTTGAGATTCTCGGTAACGGTAAGTATCAAAAATAGTCTTTATCTTCCCTTCATCACGAAAAATCTTCTTAACATTTTCTCCACTGAATCCAAGATCAAAGTTAGGATTCAACTTAACATCTTCTGCCTCATTTGAAGTATCAAGCCACTTTTTCGTTATATCGATATGTGGCCATGGATCAAATTCAATAG
>CAWUIU010000303.1:0-4669 GCA_963922285.1 uncultured Oligoflexia bacterium
GGCTATGAATACAACAGCTTTTGGTTTAATATCAGCTATCTCTATTATGATTGTTCATGCAATCCTTACTTCAAAATCAGAGAAAATTATCGCTGAGATTGAAGAATATTCGACAAAGATGGTCGATCTACTAGCTTCTAAGAAAGGTCACATGAGGCCGGCGAGTGTCGTTTCTGAAAATCCGACAGCTGTAAAAAAGAAGACACCACCAGATCTTCCAAAGACTCCTAGTACGACTGAAGACAAGAATATTAAGGTAGCGGCTTAATTTAAGCTTTTAAATCGAGAGTTAGCCATGAAAGTCGTACGTTTAAAAAAGGACATACCTAAACTAAATTTAATACCTATTTTAGATTCAGTTTTTATCTTCATCTTTTTCTTATTGATGTCGACTCAATTTGTACAGACTCATGAGATTGGTACTGAAGCTCCAAGCGTGCGTACGACAGATACTCCGCATAAGAAAGATCCTCTAAATCTTACGGCAAAAATTGAAATGAACAAGGTGATTCTAACAACAGGTCTTAATGACAAAGTTTATAAAGTCATTGAGAAAGTAGATGGTAAATATAATGTTGAAGAATTCCAAAGGGCTTTAGTGTCGATTAAGAAAAACAACAAGACAGAATCGAGCATTGTTTTCAAACCTTTGAAGTCTGTAAAGTATGAAGACATCATTGCTCTTATGGACTCCGCAAGAGGAGATGAAAGTGTTGGGAATAAGCTGTTTACTGAAGTTGCTTTTTCACCAGTGAGGTAACAATGAGAAGATCAATAAGAAGAAAAAAAGAAGCAATGGATCTCGATATTACATCATTACTCGATATTCTTGTTATTCTTTTAGTGTTTCTTTTGAATAGTTATAGTGCTTCTGAGTTCAAATTTGAACCTATTGATAATATCAATTTAGCACCATCCTCTTCTCTGAAAATGGGGTTAATGGTTCCAACAATACAGGTAAATAAAGATAAAGAAGTTTGGCTTGAAAATGAAAAGATTGGAACGCTGACTAAAACTGGTGTTACCTCTGGAAAGCTAGAAAAAAAGCTTACAGAGTTAAAGTCTGAAAATGATAAAAAACTACTTGAGATTACAGATCAAAGAGTTTTAGAAGAAAAAAAGAGTAAGATAGAAATGGTTAATATTGTCATGGATAAAAGTTTAGCTTATGAAGATCTCGATAATGTTATGACAGTGGCAGCCAATAGTGGACACACGAAGTTTAAGTTTATTGTACAAACTGAATACTAGGATATAGAAAATAATGAAGAATGTTTTACTAGCAATCCTATTTATAGTTTCTTTAGTAACAACAAATGTCTTTGGGGACTCTAACTCTATTCAAAAGAATAGTACCAAGAAGTGGGATCGTGTTTTAAAACTACTTCAAGATGAAAAGAGAACGATTAACATGCTTGGTGCAAGATCTGTTACGTATAAGCATAGACTTTTTGAAATAGATACTGAGTTAATAAAAATAAAGAAGGCAAAGGAACATAATCAATTTTTCTCTGATGCCAAAAAGGGAAAACTTAAAGGTGATAAAAATTATTACTACCGAGGCTCAAAAAAGCTATTTTGGGAAACCCAAAAGAGAGGGAAGCTTATCGTCAATAAATACCCACGTTATCAGAGGCTTGCTGAAGTCCTTTATACGATGGGTCTTAATGAGCGGGACTATAATAATTCTAAATGGTCGAGAGGATACTTCTTGCAAGCTAGAAAGCGAACAGAAAATACAAGGCTGCGATATCTATTAGACGTTCAATTAGCCGAGTATAGTTATAATAAGAAGCAATATGAATTAGCATCAAAATATTATAAACTCGTTGTTCGTAACAAAGAAGATAAATGGTTAACGAAGCATGTGTATAATTATGCTTGGTGTATCTTTAAGCAAAAGGATTATGCCTTTGCTCTATCTCTTCTGAATTCAGCTTTAGATCTTGGAAAGCAAGATAAATATGAAGCTGTCTCTGAACAAATCTTTGAAGCTGCAATATCTTTTTATGTTTATTCAAAGAAGATTACGGAAGGTGTGCGATTTTTTGAGAAAGGTTCTATAACAAAGTCTGAAAAATTTGACTGGCTCTTGAAGTTCTCTAAGAAAAGTGCTGAAAAGGGCTTTTTTCAGGAAAGTATGTACGTTTATCAGAAAGCTTTTAGTTATGCTAATGAGGAACAGAAAAATGTTCTTTTGCTTGATAAATTAGCTTTCTTTAGAAATTTTAAAGATGAAAATAGATACAAAGAAACAATTAAAGACATTGTTAGAAGAAAGAAAAGCTTAAAGAAGGAAGAAAAAGAAAGCTTCGTTACTGAAGTTTTAAATTTTTCTGGTTTCAAACAAAGAAAATTGCAACAAAGTTTTAACAAGGTCAGCGGTCAATACAGTAAGAAGAGTTTGAGAGATGTACTGTTTTATTTTGACAATCTTGTAAAAATGGATATGGAACACTCTGATAAGTATCGTTATTTTCAAGGAGAAACACTGTTTGGAGTAAGAGAACTTGCAAAGTCGGCGAAGTACTATCTTGGTGCTTTAAAATCTAGTGTGAATAGACCTAAGAAGGAGAAGATATTAAAAGAGAACAAAGAACAACAAGACAAAATTTTTAATGCTCTTTTTAGTGTCATGCAGACCCCTCAGATTCCTGAAGTTAAAAGAGATAAAATTTCTTTTTATGTGTATAAACAATATATTACAGAAAATCCTAAAAATAAGAGATCCATCGATGTATATAAAGCACTTTTTGATTTAAGTATTGATCAGAAAAAAGAAATATTTGCTAAAAATAGTCTTGTCAAGTTTAGAAAAAATCATCCCTCATTCTCAGAAAAACAAAAAGAAATGTTCTTTTATCTTTTTGATACTGGAATTGAGAGGAAAAAGTCAGATTTTGTGGCGACACTTATTAAAGATATGGGAAAACTTCAGTTAAGTTTTTCTAAGGTAGAGAAAAAGAAAGCTGTTGCAAGTCTTGGAAGTCTTGTTTTCACGGAAATTGAAAAGGTTGAAAAGAAACTTTCGATAGATCAACTCGTGGAAAAGTATAAAAAGTTATATGAGAATAAGCTTTATCCACAAGTTATTCGAGCTAATAGTGCCTTTAAACTCTCTCAATTCTTTGCTGATAATTTTGATGTTCAAAAAAGTTACGAGTGGTCAAACGAAAGTATGTCACTTTATTCGAAGAAGGAAATGATGAGTTTGCGCAAAGATTTCAAAAATAAAATCTACAAATATATGGAACTTCAGAGTTTTGACGTCGCAGATCGAATGCTTGAAACTTATGTTTCTAAATATTGTTTGCAGCCAAAAAATGATATAACAGAAATTATCGGTACAAAGGTCTCTCTTGGGCAAGTTCTAGACACGGAAAAAGAGCTTTACTTTAACTTAAAACGTTTTCAAAAATGTGGCGCAAAAGAAGAATCAATTGTTAAATTGCAAAATGTACTTGTTAGTCACTTACTAGATACTTTTAAAACAGAAGATGTATATTATTTAATAAGAAAAGATAAGTACCTAACTTCTGATTATATTGTTTCACATTTCTATCAAAATTACTGGAATGAAAAAGAAAAAGATCTTTCGATAAAGGCTCTTAAGATCTTAAAACCTAGATCACATAAAGCGTTCAAGTCTTATGAATCCATTGTTACTTTTAATAGGATTAGTAAAGAAATCTCTAAAATGAGCTATGTGAATTTAAGTGAAGTGATTACTAAGGACAATTTTCAAGACGAGCTTGGTGAATTTGTAAGTAAGAATATTGAAATTAATAGTAAGATGGTAGAGCTCTTTAACAAAAGTTCGGCGATTCTTCATGATCGTGCAAAACTTAAAATACTAGAGCTTTTAAATAAGCAAAACTCTATTCACCAAGAAATTCTTAGTAAATTTTCAATTAAAGACCTTGATGCAGAGACTATGAATATTGTAAAAGGCGAACTTAGTCCAATAGGAAATGACCTTAAGAAACAGAGTAATAATTTTGAATTACAAATCAGCAATATAAAGAATAACAGCTTGGAAATGTTTAGTAAGTCGACTGATGTGAAACTCTATAAGCTCACTGGCGAAGGTGGTGTATAGTGCAAGCAATATTTAATTTAGGGCTTTTAGTATTATTATTCTCTTGTGCAAGTAGTATTAAACCACAGGAGATTAAGTTTACAAATAATGATCAACTTACAATGAAAAGCTCTGACTTTCTCACACTGGGTGAGCTTAAGTACTTAGGTAAAGATCTTTCGATTGACTGTCGCCAAGGAAATGATGAAGATGCGAAGAAAAAACTTTTTTCTGAGTATAAAAGTCAGAGAAAGGCTGCAATGTATTGGAATCGTGTTGCAACTTGTATGGTTGAACTCAAGAATTTATCCAAGGCATTGTATTACTATGATTTTTCATTAATGCTAGCAAAAAAGAAATCCGAAAAAGATATTATCAATAACAATAGAGCTGTGCTCTATATGAAAATGGGGAATACGCAAAAAGCGTATCTTATCCTTGAACAACTCAAGAGAAGTAATGAAAAATTGGTGCACGTGAATAGAGCATTACTCTCAAAAGAAGTGGGGCATATGAAAAAGTCTGAAAGAGTTTTTAGCTCTTTAAAGAAGACTGTAGGAAAGGATCGTAACTTTCCTAAGATTGAGAATG
>CAWUIU010000304.1:0-4655 GCA_963922285.1 uncultured Oligoflexia bacterium
AAGTGTCTGAATAAATAAACTTAGTCGTTAACATGGTTAGATTTTAGCAAGATTTACCCTATATTTAATTAGAATTATGCTTACTTCATGGTAAAAAAAGATATGAGTGAATATAACTACAATGAGCAGCGTGACGCATTAAAAGAAAAGAAGTCGAAGCTTGCCAAATATAAAAAAGATGAAGCAAAGAAGCTCGGTCGAAAACCAGATTGGCTGAGAGTTGATTTAAAACAAAGTGAGAATCACAGAGACTTAAAGGCCAAACTCAGAGAAAAGAAAGTTTGGACAGTTTGTGAAGAAGCCTCATGCCCAAATCTTGGGGAGTGCTGGTCAGCCAAAACTGCAACCATGATGGTTCTTGGTGGAACTTGTACCAGAGCATGTCGCTTCTGCCACGTAGACACGGGAAACCCTGGAGGCATCGTTGATTATAATGAAATAGAAAATGCTTCAAAAATGGTCAAAGAGATGGACCTTAATTACTTAGTTCTTACGAGTGTTGATCGCGATGATCTCGAAGACTTTGGTGCCTCTCACTTTGCAAATATTGTAAAGAGAATTGCAAAAGATCATCCTGAAACATATGTGGAAGTCCTCATTCCGGACTTTGATGCAGTCGAAGAACACATGCACACACTTGCCAAGAGCTCCCCTTTTGTGGTTGCGCAAAATATTGAAACGGTAAAACGCCTAACTCATCCGGTTCGTGATCGAAGAGCTGGTTATGAAAAGACATTAAAGTGTTTGAAGTTTTATAAAGACAATTATCCGAAGATTTCCACAAAGACTTCTCTCATGCTAGGCCTTGGAGAAGAGCATGAAGAGATTATTGAGACTCTTAAAGATCTACGAAAAGTTGGCGTCGATATTATCACTTTTGGTCAGTACCTCAGACCAACAATGCGTCACCTACCTGTTGAGAAATACTACAAACCACAAGAGTTTGATGCATATAAAGAATTTGCCCTTGAGATGGGATTTGAATTTGTTGCCAGTGGACCAATGGTGAGAAGTAGTTATAAGGCCGCTGATTATCTCGAACACTTAAGAGCAAAAGGTCATAATGTCTGATCTCAAATTTTTAGGAGACCTTAAGTATTCTCAAAGTGAAAACACTTTCATTATCGAACACTTCAACAAGCCCTATTTAGAAGTTTTGGAGTTACAAAATAATCTCAATACTTTTGTTTATGAAAATCCTCAGTATCGCTTCTTCATTTTTACTTCTCATGAAGAGTGTTTAACCATGGGAAGAGGACTCAGAGAAAATGATATTAAGAAGTATGAACTTATTGAAGACTCAATGGATGATCTTGTTAAGTCAGATCTTCAGATTCATCAAATAAAGCGCGGTGGAGGAATGACCTTTCATCATTCGGGACAATTAGTCATCTACCCTATTCTCTCAATTACGAAAGAAAAAAAGTCGAGCCTTGAACTTATGGATTGGCTCTTTCAAATTATTATTGATGCAGTTTATGAATTAACAGATATTAAGTTAGAAATACGCCATGATCTTCTAGGACTTTGGTATGGTGACAAGAAAGTTTGTTCCATGGGAATTGAACTGAATCGCTATGTCACGAAGCATGGTCTGGCCCTGAATCTAAGTTTTGAAAAAGAATTAACTGATAAGCTAAAGAGTATTCATCCATGTGGACTTTCTTTTTCTAAATACCAATCTTTAGAGCTAACTGATAAAGATCAACTCATTAGCTCTGTCATCCAACGACTTGTATACTAATCAATTCAAAATCTGAGCTATCTCAGGTTTTCCATTTACTTTTTGGAGTATGCTTACTTTAAAGGAGTAAATATGAATGAAATGACAGCCAATATGTACGTGATTAGTAATCTCACTTTTTTAAACGCAGATGAAACAGTCTTTGATGCCTACAAGAAAATGAAATCAGATCAAATTCATCACCTGCCAGTAATTGAAAATGGTAAGGCCATCGGTATCGTCAGCGATCGCGACCTCCAATTTGTCACAATGAGTGGTTCATCTAATGGAATTAAGTGTAGAGATATAATGACTGAGGACCCATACGTGGTGACAACTTCAACTCCTCTTCCTGAAGTCGCAAAGATGATGGTTGATAAGAAAATAAACTCTGTACTTATCAATAATAGTGAAGAAAAAGTCGTCGGAATATTTACTTCGACTGACGCGCTTAAGATTCTAGCAAATCAGAATTAACTAGTAATATTAATTACTTGTTCGGGCTTTGACAGATCTTCCACGATCTGTCGAACCTTCTTCACTACAAAATCTCATCCTATGCTATAAGTTTAGCATGAATACTGAAGCTGATCAGATCAAATTTATGAAAGAAATACTAAAAGAAGAACTTACTTTAGATAAGAAGCTTTTTTGGTTTGATATCATTCTGTGTGCCATCTTTACCTGGCCTTTTCTGATTTATGCAGGTCTATACAAAAATCTTCTGACATTCTTTGTAGGATCTTTCTTTCTCTATAAGGGAACCATACTTATTCATGAAGTTTCACATCTGTCTAAGAAAATAAAAGGCTATCGACTTTTCTATAATATCTTCTTTGGTTGGCCAAATGGTTATCCAGCATACATTTATGATACTCACCTCTTTCACCATGGAAAGAAGACATATGGAACTAAGAGAGACCCTGAATATAAGTACATTGAACAAATTACCGTTACTGATTTATTTCGCCCATTGATAAGTGCATTTATCCTACCTCTATTTCAAGCAACTCGCTTTGGAATTGTTCCACTTATAACTCCACTTCTTCCAAGAAGAGTAAAACTTTGGCTTTTCCAGAAACTATCGACCCTTGTATTTTCTCTTGAATACGTAAGACCTGTAAGAGATGAGAAACAATCTTTAAAGATGATGATAGGAAATGATTTAATGTGCTCGGCATTTAAAATTGTCTTCTTTTCTTTAGTTACTCTTGGATATTTACCATTAACTTTTATACTTGTTTGGTATGGAAGCATGGTGGTTGCCTCACTCCTTAATATGTATCGTGCTCTCTTTAATCACAAATATGGAAATAAAAGTCTTGAGTCGATGAGTTGGGAAGAACACTTACGAGATACTATTACAATTGAGCCAGGATTACTTACTAATATTATCTGTGTTAATGGTCTTAACTATCATGGAATCCATCATCTCTTTCCAGAACTACCTTATACGAACTTTGCTAGAGCACATAAGAAGCTTATGGAAAGATTACCAGATGATCATGTCTATAAAGAAACTGTCTACTCAAGTTTTTCTGAAGTTGTGTCAGATCAACTATTTAACGCTCCTCTAAAAAATAAGCTATTGCAATTAAACTAATTTCACCTTAACCTTTTACCAAGGTTTCAACTCAAGCCTCCCCCCCTTCAATGGGAAAGCAATTGATTGTCGAGTCAGTAATTTTATTTTTCTAACCTTTATATATTAGGTTAAAACAGAAGAAGGGAATGTTCTTAAGCCTATATGGAAGATTAGAATGAATTTATCTGCACCTATTCATGTGCTTAAAAGCAAAGCGAAGAAACTTAAGAAAGATCAAGGTCTCACCCAAGTGGAATCTCTCACTCTCGTTGCCAAGGAAGAAGGATTTTCTTCGTGGTCACTTCTTATGTCAAAGAATGATGAGATCATGCCGACTAATTATGATGATATCTTAGAGTATTTCAAACCTGGGGATCTCGTTCTCATTGGCGCAAGACCAACCCTAGGTAAAACAAGCTTCACCATTGGTCTCTTTGTTAAACAAATTGAAAAGAAAGAGCAAAAGTCTTTCTTCTTTACCCTATCAAAAACTCATAAAGGTCTTGCTGGAAGAATATCGAAATACAATGAATTCATCGGCTATAATGAAGAGCTATTCGAATTAGATTATTCGAATGACATCAACGCAGAATACATAATCAAAAGAACGAAGAATGAAATAAAGCCTGGCTCTATCATCGTCATCGATTACTTACAAATGCTTGATGAAAAGCGAGTCAATCCACCTCTTGAAGTACAAGTTCTTAAATTGAAAAAGTTTGCTAAAAAAACGGGAGCGATTGTTATTTTTCTCTCCCAGATCAAGCGTGAATTAGAGTATCAGGGACTTGATAAACAAGAGCCTGACTTTTCAGATATTCGTCTTCCTAATCCACTAGATTTAAAGCTTATAAATAAAACCATTTTTATCTATAAACGCATGTATGAAAATGACAAACGCGTGATTCTCTTTAAGAAGAAAAATGGAATTGACCATCGCTTCACCCTAGGCTGGAGCAGTGAAAAGTACAGATTTTATAATTTATAAATAGAGGCAAATGTGAAATTTTCTATTATCATTCCAACTTACAATCGTTGCCACCTTCTTTGGAAGGCTCTCTTATCAATCAAGAATCAGAACTACTCGGACTTTGAGGTACTTATTGTCGATGATGGATCGACGGATAAAACTCATGAATTAGTGACTGAATTTCTTATTGATCCACGTTATAAATATATCTATAAAGATAATGGAGGTGCATCCTCAGCAAGAAACGTAGGTTTGATTCATGCAAAAGGAGACATTATTACTTACGTTGATAGTGATGAAGAGCTCTATAGTAACTACCTGCAAGTAGCGAAAGAGTTCTTTGAGATGAACACAACTAAGACATTTGCGACAACGAA
>CAWUIU010000305.1:0-4631 GCA_963922285.1 uncultured Oligoflexia bacterium
TTCTAAGTATGTGCCAATGGATTTTCAATGACTTAACCTAAATTGTTACAGACACTCGAAATCGTCTAGAAACTATACACTTTCTAACATTCCAAACAATGTTAACTTTTTTTTATTGGTTAAATAGCTGTTATTTTTGATTGAAAATAACGTTAAATGGGCATGGATCTTGCTACAATTAATTTGCTTAACATATTCACAAATTTGAGGTTCATTATGTTTAAATCAACTTTAACAACTCTCGGTCTTTTGATTGCACTTGGATCAGGTATAGCTAATGCTGCTGTATGGCCATCCATAAAACAGTGGAATGAAGCAGAAGAAAAAAAATATTCTGAGTGGGTTGAAAACAAATGGGAAAAAGATATTTTTACTGATGAAGATAGCAAGTACCATGGTATCCCAACAGACTGTGCCGATGCTGCTTATACAATGAGAATGATCTACTCATATGAGCAAGGACTACCATTTCAAATTTACTCTAAGAGAATTGAAAAAGTAGTATCTAATGAAATGACAAAATGGGATATCAATCCTGACAGCTATCTTGAAGGATCAATTGTAAATTTAAAAGATAAGTACAAAGCCGAAGCTAGATCTAAGTGGCATGAATATAATCATGAAGAGAAAAAGTTTTGGTTATTTGTTAGATTTGTTAATTCAATTACCTCTACTTGGTCACTACCAAATGACACAATCATGAGTCCAATCTCGAGAGAAGGGGTCGTCGCTGGAAATGTTCTCCTTAAAAGAAGATTTCATACGTATACAGTTAAAGGACTTGATAAGTATGGTAATATTAAAGTTCTTTCTTCGACTCTTCCCGCAAAAGTGAGAACTTTGTCTAAGGGGATAACAACTCCAACATTTAGATACCTTAATGAGGAAGGTTTATTGACATTTAGATGGCCGAACGAGATTAATAAGGCTCATAGTCGAATTGCTAGACAGTCAAATGATCAAAATACCCTGTGGAAAGCTGCTGTTGAGAAGGTGCTCGTTGATACACCTGATTCTGAAAAATTAGAAACTTCAAGAAGTTCTTCAGCAGTTAATGCTGAATATGCAAAACTTTTAAAATTTGGAAAAGGTGACATTGAAGGTCTTTCGACTGAAAAAGAACCTTTAGATGATGAATTAGAAAGATCATATAATGATCTTTGTACTTATGTTAAACAAAGGGTCGCTGTTGTTAAAGCAGCTGTTGAAATTAGGAAATCTACTAATGCTTGTTTTTCTCAAGCAGATTACGACACACATTCAACGCCAGGTAGAGAAAAAGCTATTAAAGTAAAGCTAGAAAGTGTATTAAATATTTATCGTGATGCTAAGAAAGATCAATGGAATGATATTGATGATGATTTAAGAATTAATGCAGAATCTGTTCTTCTAGCCTCTGTTTCTGAAAGAAGAAAAGGATACGAAAGAGGTTTTAATTTAGAGTACTGGGAGTCTCGAGTTAAAACAAATTCATGGTTTTCTCATTATAGAAATTTTTATGGAAATCTTTTTGATAAATTAATCAACAGAACCAAGTTAGAAGATGGAATCTTTGTCTTTAACGCTCCAAAAAAATATAGTTGTACAATTGAATTTGGCGATGGACAGAGTACTGAGTTAAGAGAATTTATTAACGACTTATATAGAGGCAAGGTTAGCTCTAATCCTAATGATAGTCTTGAGGCTAGATGGGGATTAAGTGAAGAACGTAGTAGCTGTCCTACATACTAATTTATAACTATTTGGATTTTTTATGAAGAAAAGCGTTCTATCAATTGTTGCTATATGTGTTATAATATTTATCTATTTTTCATTAAATAAGAATGAAGGGGTTACAGTTGTTAATAAAAGTAGTCTGGTCGGCCAGAAGGTTATTCCTAGGTCTAATTTAGCTAAAAAAGTTTTAACCAAAAAGAAGGAAGTTTTACCAAGTGTTGATGAAAAAAATGTAGGCTCTAATGACGACAAAGTCGTTAAATTCGAGGCCTATGAAAACATCAATGAAGAGTTTGAAAAATGTTTTAAAAGTAATCAAAACTTTGCAAATGTTATGACTCTTAAGAACGATTTATTAGGAAAAGAAAAACCTGATTTTAACAAGTACATTCAATATGAAATCACTCATAGCAATGGAAAAAAAGGTTTGTTCGAAGTAACTTCTGAGTTCAATGAGTCAGGTAAGCAAGTAAGTGTTTTACAAATCTTTGAGTTAGATCAGGAAGGTTTTCCTGAGTCTTTAGAGGTACCTGAAAAATATCGTGTTAATCCAAGTTCTGAAGACATTAAGAAACTCTTAAAAAATTATTCCGTTAATAGTTTTGAAACAGCTGATAGTTATTCAGTCCATGGGAAAATTATCGATGTCGTTTTAAAAGATGATCAAGTTAAAGAAATCAAAATAACCGAAAATAATTCTGTTTTTATATGTGAAGCGGGAAGTTGTCTTTGTCAGAAGTTTTAACTGATTTTATAATATGTTTAGAATTTAAGTGAAATCTGTCCTGAAGATCATACTACAGCGTCAAAGAGCGTGAGGCGACGAATGCAATCGAAGACAGGAGACGGAGATTGCCAATAGTTTGCCTTTGGGCAAACTATGACGCGGATTCGTTTTCAATTTAGAAATTTCCATCGAGATACGAAGTTTTTCCGAACTTGCTCCTGTGCAAACATCTCAAAGCTAAAGCTTTTCGAGTTTAAAAAAGTCTTCGACTCCGTACATGAGGAGCTACCACAGCGTCCAATAGTTTGCCTTTGGGCAAACAATGACGCGGTGGTTACCAACTCCAGACATAGCCCAGTGTGATTGTGTAGCCGTAACCACTTAAGTCTTCAACTGAGTCAGAATTAGATATTGTATTTCCATTTTCGTCGCTGGCTTCACCAAGTAAGCGTGTTTGCTTGTCGGCAAAAGCAACATCATGAATAAGAAATTCAATATTCATATATGATTCTTTGAGTTTGATAGGGAATTCTAGACCGAAGCCGAGCCCGACACCAATTCCACCACCATCTGGGTCATCTGGTTCATCAGTAATATTGTCGAGATACTTGTTTGTAACATACCAGTATTCCATTCGTGCAGTGAAGTAGGGGTTTGAATAGGTAAGTGCTGTCCCCAGGTTAGAAGTATCGATATAGTAGCGATAGCCTATATAGGGACGAAGCATGGTTACTTCGACAAATCCAGGACCTTGTGAGAAGCCCGCTGTTTGACCTACTATAGAGTAATTATGTTTTGAGAGTGAAAAACCTAGGCCCCACGCCGATTGAAAGTCTGAAAAATAGAGAATCCCAAGACCGAAAGTAGGGGGATCATTACTATAAAGTGTTCCACGGTTTCCATCAAAGTATGTTAGTCCCATATAGAGTTGGAAGCTAAAGAAGCGACCATAGCGAAAGAATCTCTCGTCTTCCATCATCTGTGTGTCTTCTAAGTCTTCATTAAAGTCGGAAAAAATGTCTCCGCCAATATTTAAATCGTCATCTTCGACATCATTGAAGTCAATTTGTGCCTGAATATTAAAAAATAAGAAAAAGAGGACGAGGAACTGTTTCATATATTTGCAGACTCCTTTCATTATAGGTAAAAGTGAAAGAGTGCGACAAGAAATGCACTACCTGTTGTCGCAACATTGAAATCATCGATCTTATAAATCGATACTCCAAACTCTGTGCTTATTCCAATACTCTGTAGTCTTTCAAAGCTAAACTCAACACCAAATGTACCATCGAATTGAAATCCTGATGAGTCCTCTGTCGCACTTATTTTCTTATTTAACAGTCCCAATAAGGCAGATCCATAGAAAGTTATATAAGGTTCATCAAATATATGACGATAGAGTTTAACGCCTCCGGCCCATCCTCCATTGTTGTTTGTGTCGACACCAAAGTATCCTCCAAAAGCGAATGATTTAGACCTTTGGATTTTGAAAGATAGTGCTGTAATATCGTTTTGCGGTTGGGTTGAAAAACCTAGGCCCAGGCGACCAATTCTTTCTAGGGCATAGCTGCTTTGCATAAGAGTAGTGAATAACACAAGTATTTTGACTGAGTGCATATTATATCCAATATTTTATTTGTTTTATTTTAAAGAAATAAAAATAGAAGCGTCAAATGTTAAACGTCTCTAGGCCAAGGAAAAACAAATAATTATCACCTTAAATTTTGACATCCTTTTTGTGAGAACCTACAATATTATGACTTTATTTCATAAATCAAGGAAGGTGATATGGCCACAAGTACAGCTGATAACAGACAATTCGACTCAGAACTAAGACAAACGGAATTAGGAAACGTCGTTGCTGATAATAAGAATCTTATTATTGCTATTCTTATTTTGTTCATTATTGGAGCTGCTGGCTTTGGTTTTTATCGTCAAAACCTTGTTGAGCAGAACAAAGAAGTTGCACAAAAAGTTTTTGCTCTTGAGACAACAACTCTTAAAGATTTTAAAGACGGTAAAATGGAAGCTACTCAATTTCTCTCTGCTTTTAACTCAACACTTGGTTCACATAAGAGTTTAACAGTTTATACAGCTGCTGCACTTGGAGCATTTGATGCTCTTGCACAAAAGGGTAACTTTAAAGAAGGGTTATCACTTATAAAGGACCTTGTAGGTACTAATACAT
>CAWUIU010000306.1:0-4619 GCA_963922285.1 uncultured Oligoflexia bacterium
ATCAATGTCGTCAATCATCCGAACCCCCTCACTCAATGCGATAGACTAATTATAATCTTAATCAGAAAACATGAAAAAATATATGGATTTATTAACATTAGAGCCCTATGTCACTGAAAGTATGTATCCTTAAACACAAACAACTGATGTTTAACAAGTTAAATATCTGCCCAAACTTATTGCTCTATAATCATAAGGCGTTAAAAAAGAAAGGGAGCGAAAGCTCCCTTTTATGTTTTCAAAATTTTAATTGTTATTCTATTTATTACAAGCCTTTAGCATAACTTGTTCTGTAACTTCATCACACCAGCCAACGAAGCCCTCTTCTTTATCAATAGGCATAACTTCACTTTCTTTAAGATCTAACTCAATCTTCATGACACCTTCATTTCTTTCACCATTTTCGTAAATAAACTCAACATCTCCAACGAATCTGACTCCTAGAACTGATGAAGCACTTTCTCCAAGTTCTGCATTAATCTTTACATTTATCCCTCTAGAGTCTTTACCATTGATTGAAAACAACAACCTCTTTGCTCCAAGGTATTCATCATATTTGAAATCAGTTATTCCACCATTTTCTAATGAATAAACCTTTGGTTCTGAGCCAAGTAACTCAAGATGTAGCTTAAACTTCTTAAACTCGCCGATTGAATTTATTTCCATATCAATTTCTGAAAACTTAAGAAGATCTTTTGACTTATACTTTACTTTTCCATTTGCTTTAACCTGCTTGATAACAGCTTTTCTCTTTGGAAAAGATTCTCCTGCTGAACCATCTAAGTCAGACTCTTTATAAACACCAGTTGATAGGTATGTTTTATTATTTTGAAGAGTAATTCCATCTAGTAAGTTTGTTACATAGGTTTTTCCAGCATTATATGTAGACTCAAGCTCAATTTTTCCAGAACTATTTAATAGTCTTTTTGCCATATACTTATCTTGCATTGATTCAACTTGCTCAAATGGAATTTCATCACATCTTTCTTTTAGCTCATCTAAGAATACTAACTCATGTGCACTGATTGCAGGAATGATTGTTGTATTTACAGTATCCGGCTCTCGCATAACTTCTCCAGTCGTTGGATCAATTTGCGGCTCTCCTGTAGCTGGATCAATTATGACTTCACCTGGAATCACTTCAGTCTCAGTAAATTCTAGGTCTCTTGCTAACTTTTTATATCTCTTAGCATAAGTTTTACAATTACGTGTCACTTTAACCTTAGTTTTAAGGCCATACTCTTTAAAAGGACTTAGAACAAAGTCTCTCCTAAAAGGTTTAAACTCACCTTTTTTATTCGTAATTTCATAAAAAGTATTTTCTTGGATATCAAGATCAATTTGCGAGATAGTATCAAGAGTTGGTTGAATCTGTTTTTTCAGACGTGCATAATCCCTGATAGCTTCGTCTCGTACGTTACCAACGTTAATAACTTGTATGATAACATCTCTAGCTTTTTCTAATTCATTTAATCCCTTTCCAACTCCATTAGGCATTACATCTGCATATGGAACAAGGTTTTCTTCAGAAATTGATTCTGCAGAATTCTCTCTTAAAACAACATCATAAGTTTTTGCACGGAAAACATCATCAAACTCTCTATCTGAAAGAGTGAGATCGACCGAAGTCAACTCTTCAGGGTTTGGATACGCGATAAGAGTTACTGCACGTATATTTGTATCAATGTCATCTTTTGAAAACTCAAGAGACTCAAATGCAGGAGGATTAATAATGTTCTTATCTGCTTGAATGACATCTGCTTCACGACTACAAGAGATAGATAAAACAAGTAATGGAAGAATTAAGTAACTTAATTTCATATATGCCTCAACAATTAAAAGAATAAGTTAAAATCAATTGTCGTTAATGGATCACGAACAACGTTCTTTCCATCAACAAGTCTTGAATGAGTTAACAATAACGACAAGGGTGCCTTAAATTTCCCTTCTCTAAAAAGAGTAAGAGTATCATAACCCACAGTTATCGTCGCTGCTTGCATTCTTTGAACAGTGTCTTTACCAATGTTTTCATACCACTCAGATGCATACTTTGTTCCTGTGTACTTATCAGCTTGCTTATAAGATAATTCATAACCTAAACCAAGATTAATTCCTCTAAGATTAACTTTACCTGCTACTTGAGCTTTAGATATATCTCCAAGATCTCTATCAACAGCATAGTCAACATATGGTGTTACAGCAGAGCCTCTCCAAAAAGGAACTCTTTTTTCTGCAATATCACTTAACTGAATAGTATGTTCAGCACCAAAAGAAAGAGTCGTCCTTGTATTTAAGAAAAGGTCATAATTAACACCAAATCCAATATCTGTTTGTCTATCACCTGAAGGTAGATCGACAATCTTATTTGGATCAGCATCTTTACCAGTAGGAAGAGTAATTGCACCAGAAAGTACAAGTGCGTTTAGTTTATTTTTTAAAGTCTGATATTTAGCAACGAGCTTGATATCACCAAGCTTAGTTTTTGTTTCATTCTTTAGAGGAAGATAATTATTATCTTCTAATTTTCTTGCTACAGGTCGATTCAATTTGTCCTGTAGATCTGCTTTTTTTACTGAAGCACCTGAGTTTGTTAAGTTAGTATATAACTTATCAAGTAGCTCTTTGTTCGTATGAACAACACCTGTGTTCACGTTAAGTGATGTTCTTACAACAGGAATAGCAATTGCTCCTGTTAATTTTTCAGAAAGTCCAAAAGCAAAAACTGGAACAGTAACATTGGCCTTTAAATTGATTTGTCCTGTCGTCGTTCCAAGGGAATCATCTAGCTCAGCGCCAGCTTGGGCCATAGCTGCGATGATTTCAGCTTGTTCTTTATTATTATCATTTCCATCAAGAAGATTTTGAAACGTTAATTGAGTAAAGAGTGGATCGGCCAAAATCGTTTGATTGCCAGCACTTCCGTATTTTTCTTGCCCACTAGCAATAACACCTTTAATACTTACGTTTCTAACACCTTTAGGTAGAACATTAGCAGAGCTAAGTCCAATTGGTGCAGATAAGTTTGCGGCCATTACATGCCCAGCTAATAGCGTTGTAGCAATTGTTTTATAAATTGATCCTCGATTAATTCTCATCGTCTCTCCCCCAATGATTTAGTGATTTTTTTGTTGATAAAGCGGGAGAATCATCTCCCGCTAAATATAAAACTATTAACAGTTTTCGTCGTAGTAATTAACAACATCTTCAAAGTCACCACGTGCATTGAAAAGATCATCAAACTCTTTTTCAAAGTCAGTCCAGTGACTTCTAGCACCTTCTGTTTGCTGAAGCATCATGAAAGCGTCTTTACCTGCATCATTAATCATTTCAGTATTGTCATAAATTTCACAAAAGTTTGTTTCTTCTACATCCATATTTCTTTTTGTAATAGCAAAAAGTAGAAATAGTGTATTATTTGGCTGTCTTGAAGTTTCAATTTCTTCACCATCAACCTCAACAGTCGTTAGAGTATTTGTATATGCCTTTAATATTCTTTCATAACCAGCTGCTCTATCTTCACCAGGTACTTTTAAAAATGCTTTTCCTGAGGTTCTAAAAAGACCATAGTCCTGAACATCTTCAGCAAGCTTAATTCCCTCTTCAAGAGCAGGCTTCATTTCTTTTCTCCAGCGTGAAAGGGCGGAAAGAATTCCTTTTGTCTCTCCCCATCTACCTTGATTAGCAGCGTACCAATACAAAGCCTCTGCTTTTTGAGCTCCAGCAAGGTTTTCTGCAGCAAATCTTGCTGCTTTATATCCTCTTTCAAAAGTAGCTAGTATATTCTTCTTACCTTCAACTCTATTTCCTAAGAAATAAACAGCTTCCGTTTCCTTCATTTTAAGCTCTGCTTTTTCTGTGATTGTATTAGCTTTTTCTGCAAGGTCAGCATAAATATCTGCAGCTTTTCTAGCTTTTGTAATCCCATCATCACCATTTGTTCTTGCACTAAATAGTGCATCTGCTTGTTGTACAGTTTCAGCCATTGCTGGTACCGTTATAAATGCAAATAAAGCGATATACTTTTTCATTTCCCTCTCCTATTCTTAGTTTTTTGTGAATTTGGAATAGTTAGCAAATGCAATCTCATCATGGAAGAATAAAAATTGACAGTTTTGCGAATTGTAACAGTTTCACAAGTGTGGGCACTAAGAAATAGGTGGTATTTTACTTGAATATAGTGAATTACATGTCTATGATTATAAATGGTTAGAATACATGATAAATATGTTTTAAAATTTTACAAGACGATAACTGCGAGTTTTATATGACATATACGGCGCGCATCATTTTCTTAGGATAAAACTATGTTTGGTTTACCAACGTGTAAAGAAGTCTTTCAAGATAAGCATAAAATTGAGAAACTACCACTTCACAAGAAGTTGGCCAGACACGTACACCTTTTGGTTTGTCGGAACTGTCAGCACTTCTTGAGTACGATGAACGTCATTGAAGACACAATGAAAGCATCATTTAAAGAAAAAGCTAATAAGGTTGAACCAGAACAAATTGACTCTTTAAAAAAGCAAATCAAAGAAAATATCAAAAAGAATATTAAAACTAACAAAAAGTAAATATAACTCACTGTTTTTACATTGTATCCTAATTGTAAATACTACTCT
>CAWUIU010000307.1:0-4601 GCA_963922285.1 uncultured Oligoflexia bacterium
TTTAAACGACTTAATGCGCACCGTGTATCAGGATCGCGGACTTCTCGGCAATGAAAACGTCACCACCGAGTGTGTGGTTTCCAATCAAACACTGCATTTTGCATTCTCCACCGGTGAGCGGGTACGGCTCACCAAGAATGACTATAACCGCAATTTTACCAATGGTCAGCAAGGCACGGTTACCTCCGCTGTGAGGCTGCAAGATGATGTACGCCTAACCATTGCGCTGGATGATGGACGTACCGTCAACATAAAGCAATCTGAATACTGTGATGAGAAAAAGCGCTTTTGTGTGGTGCAGGCGTATGCTTCCACAGTCTACAGTGCACAAGGTACAACAATTGATGGTGAGACCTTTACGTACTACAGCACTTCTATGGACAGGGCGGCCAGCTATGTGGCAGGCTCACGAGCTAAAGACAAGACTTGGTTCTTTGTTAATGGCCAGGAGCTCGATGCTCAAATTGGTATTAGCGACAGCGGGGTATCAGCAGATGAAGCCTCGCGACTAAAAGTGATAGCTTGTTGCATGAAAAATAATCGTAATAAATCCATGGCTATGGAATATATTGGTAAGTCTGTTGCACTAGACACCAAGGGAATCGAAGAACAGTTAGGCAAAACGAGAGAAGACCGAGAAATGGTGACACAACACAACTGAAACCATATATTGCTTCAAGGTAGTACTGAGAGATAATTTGAAGTCAGTTTGGACAGGAACGCGAACTAACAGTAGAAGTACAATAACATCGATGGTTCCTATAGCCACTTGTAGTAAAATGGGAACGGTCATAAGAATAATGTTAAAGTTGTACGCTATGCAATACTACCCATCTCATTTTATCCATATCTTCATTCTTGAAGCATAATAGGAAATTTTATACGATGTCAATTAGGAGATAGGTTTGGCTGAAAGTTAAGATTTTAATTTTATTGGAATGTTAGGTTTAGGATAATTTAATTTTTCAAAACTAATTTAATTTTAACATGTGTGAGTTTTTTTGAAAAAAGTCATTTGCGAATGACTCAGAATACGTGATTAATTCTAAAAGTATAATTAACTATAGAAAATAGAATATGAAAAATATGTCAGTGAATGATGTAGAAGATGAAGATTTAGGAGAGGAAGTATCTAGCGATAAGCACCCTTTTGACCCACAAAACATTAAAATAGACCATGAATCTATAAACTTAGGAAGTATAATTGAAGACTTGTCGTACGGTATAATAGATTTAGAGCCGGAATTCCAAAGAAATTCTGGGTTATGGAATTCGAAAGAGAAAAGTAGACTGATAGAGTCGCTTTTGCTTGGTCTTCCATTGCCTACGTTTTTTTTCGCAAATGAGAAAAAAACAGTGTCAGGAGGTGAAGTTAAAAGCTTCTTGGTAGTTGTTGATGGATTGCAAAGGCTTACATCCTTAAAAGAATTTATTGTTGATAAAACCTTGAAACTCAGCAATTTGGAGTTTTTATCCAAATCGCACGACGGTCTTTATTACGATGACTTAACAAAAGAAGAGCACAGAAAAATTCGAAGTGCAAGGGTTACCATCTCGACCATTTTGGAAAATAATCCTGATTTAGTAAAGTATATTGTATTTAGAAGAATCAATACCGGTGGCCTAGTTCTAACACAACAAGAAATTAGGCACGCTCTGAATCAAGGTCGTCCTGCTGATTTAATGAAAGAAATGGCTGAAAGTGAGAAATTTAAGAAAGCAACGGAGTATAAAATTTCACAGGAAAGAATGCTTGATAGAGAATTTTGTAATAGATTCCTTGCATTTTACGATTTAGATATAGAACAGGGATATGATGGTGATATCGATACTTTTATGGCTGAATCTCTATCAAGATTAAGTAAATATGGTAAAGATGAGTATGAAAAGATAAAATTTGATTTTGAGAAATCAATGGAAGCGTGCTTTGAAATTTTTGATGATGAGTGTTTTAGGAAACCAAAATTAAATTCAAACAGAAGAGCGGCAATATCAAAATCTCTCTTCGACACGATATCGGTTAACTTAGCTAAAACCCCGCCAAGCAAAGTTGTTAAAATTAAAAAGGAAAAGACTGAGTTTATCAGAAGGTATCACGAGCTATTCTTAAGTGACGAAAAATTCAATGCTTCAATATCTAACGCCACTGGTACCAGAAGGCACGTTCTAATAAGATTTAAAAAAATAAGGCAGCTAATTGATGATTTCTAATGACTTGAGAGAGATCAGAATTAAAAATTTAAAATCCCATAAAGATACAAAAATAGATGTAGGAAAGATTACAATTCTTACGGGTGTTAATGGAGTAGGTAAATCATCTATATTTCAGTCGCTTCTTTTGCTAAGACAAACTAGCAATAAAAATCTGCTCCATAGAACGTTAGAATTGAAAGGCGATCTGTGCGATCTCGGAACTGCATATTCAGCGCTTTATCAGTCAGCTGAAGAGAATAAAATTGAGATTAATCTTCAAACGAAAAGTGGAGAGTTTTTTCCTTTCTCATATGATTTTGATGAGAATAAACCTAGATCAACTTCTCTCAAAATTAATAATTTTTCAAATTTTAGTGTTGAAAATTTAAGTTTGTTTAATAACAAATTTCAATATATAAGTGCATCAAGAAATGGCCCTAATACTATTTATTCACGAGATACGACTCTAGTTGAATATTTAGGTCAAATTTCTTATAGAGAGGGCATGTGTGAACTTACTCCTCATTTTCTAGATTTTTATGGGGATAAAGACATTCCTATATCTGCTCTAAAGCACTCGTCAGCGTCATCAAATAATATTTTCGAAAATACTCAAGCATGGATGAGTGAAATTAGTTCTGGAATTAGAATAATCATAAGGGAATCCTCAGAAAGTTATGACATGAGATTTCAGTTCTCTAGAGGGGAGTATCGCTCCTTGACTGAAGAATTTACTCCAAAAAATATTGGCTTTGGAATTTCTTATGTCCTCCCTATAGTAGCTGCTATATTACATGCTGAACCGGGGGCTCTTATTTTAATTGAGAATCCAGAAGCTCATATTCATCCCGCTGGTCAGGCAAAAATGATGCAGCTTTTAACTCTGGCAGCAGAGCATGGTATACAGATTATTATTGAAACCCATAGCGATCACATTATCAATGGACTTCTTGTTGCAAGTAAAATTAGGAATTTTGAAGATGATGATTTGTCACTTTATTATTTTGATCGTGATGAAGAATCTCATTCTACTGATGCTAAGAAGTTAGAGATAAATAGTAATCACCAAGTAAAGAACCCACCCCGTGGTTTTTTTGATCAAATTAATATTGATTTAGAAAAATTATTTGGATTTTAAATGGCGAATGCACTTTTATTCATATCGCTTCCTGAATCCGAAACTCCCAGTACTTCTTGGACCATGTTGAATGATGAATTATTGGATAGGAGCACGGTAGAGCAGTATCTTTTTGAGCTAAGTAATGCTTTTTCAATTTTACACCATGAAGTTTACGTGGGGAAGTATGATTCAAGAAATGTACGTAGTTTTTTAGAGAATTTTAATGTATTAGAAGACTGCTACCCCTCACCCATCAGAAATTTATTGAGAAAGATATTTAGTGAGTTTGATTTTAGTGATATTAGAGAGACTATTGAATTTACCAATAACTGCAAATTATATAACCAGGATGTCGCTGATAGTCCTTTGTATGCTATCGCTTCGCTTTTGCCAAATTGCAGAGATCACAACTTCCTAATATATAATCATGCAGCTCTAAAATTGGGAGGTAATAGAATAACAGTTTCTTATGATAACGAGCCGTTCTCAATTGATATTGCTAGTAATGACGTTATGTTATCACTTTGGTTTTCAGAGAACCGTTATCCTAGAAGAGTTTTCCACGATACGGATAAACACCGAGCTAAAAATCAAGGGAATTGGGATAATGCTAGCCCATTACTCTGTTCCATATCAGAAGGGCAACAATTGTTAAACTCAGCAGTTGGATTAAAAGGCAGTACCACTTTATTTAACTTCGATACCAAACATAATTATATAATTCAATTTATGAATGACAATGTTGCGTACGAAGGCGAGGTCTATTACCACGGGTATCATTTAGTAGACTTGAGACAAAATCAAGAGTGCTCTATTCCTGTGGCTATTCTCGAAAAATCAAGAGTAAAATAATCTTTTGCGTTCAAAAAGAAAGTTTCATTATAAAAATTGAGCTAGGTCTAAACTGCTCTTTTTTGCTAATAGGTAAGCTCACAAGCTATCGTTTAGCTTCAAGTATTCATTTCTTAATCTATGTCACTGAATATGACTATTTATTAATTCACGATCTTAATAACAACACATCTTTTATTAAACTAGTCACACAAAAGTTTTTCTTGGGCCTTATCGAGTAATGATAGCAATAACTTTTGGCGTCTCCGTCAATAAAAAAAAGCATTCATTCGTACACTAGCAAAATTAATGTGTTGGTTTGGTGTTGGGAGATTAAAAAACAATTTGAATGTAGATTGAAATCGAGTCTTAAAAACAACATAAGTGCTTGATTTTTTGGGGGAGAAGTTGGTCGGTGTGAGAGGATTTGAACCTCCGACCCCTGACACCCCATGAC